>JBPOJG010000117.1:0-44741 GCA_052033835.1 Spirochaetota bacterium | reverse complement strand
CAGTTTCAAAAAAACATTCTGCAGCAGTTTTTCTGATTGGTATAGTTTTTTTAATATCAGGAATCTTAATATATAAATCAATTAATGCAGGGCAGTTTCCTCTGAAAAATTCTTCAAAGACTGCATATTCCGGTCCGACCTTCTCAGGTGTTTTTACTTTTCTGAACGGTTCGATTTCAGCACAGCTTACTGAGAAAAACAGAAGAACTGAAAAAAATATTCTCTTTCTGACTTTCGTATCCGGAAAAAAAGATTTTTTCATTTTTTCAAAACTCATACTGAACATCCAGTGTTCGCAGAAAACTGATCCGGTTGAATATTCCGCCTTTTGCATAAGCACCGATCCTGAAAGGATGATCCGGGCTGATCCAGGATGTATGCACTGTCTCCCCTGCAATCAGAAGTTCAATTCTGTTTTCTGCTCTGCTGATTCTAAAGGAAACCTTTCTCTTATCCTTTCTTTCTGACGAAAGAAGCCTGTAAGAGGCGGAAGGTTTCGGGGATGAAACAGTATCAATCACTGAAATTCTGTCTTCTTCTGCAATGAAACCGTACCAATAATTTCCTGAACTGATTCCAAGAAAGCAGGTACCCTGCCCCATTTCCTGAGTCTCAAAAAGTTCTGCATTCAGTTCTGCATTTTCAGGTACAAAATAATGACTGATTTTTCCTGACCAGCTTTCTCTGAACTGTTTTGTATGATTGATGAAACTGATATAGTCTTTCATTTCCGTTTCCACTTCAGAATCAGATTCAGTCTTCCATATGAAGCTGTTCTTTTCGGAAAGAAGACTCGTAACCCCTGGCAATATCAGATACTTGGAAAGACGTTCTTCTGCAGGCAGAAAAACAGAGGTTCGGCCTGACTGTTCAGATTCCACATAAATCTTTTCTTCTGCACCGCTCATTCTGACAAAGGATGCAGGGATACGTGAATAATCGTTTCCGATCCTGACAGAATAACCTTGAGCATTGCTGTAAAAAAAAGCCGATCTGTCACGGGCATAAGGCTCAAAACGGATCACGGACGTCCTTCCCGGATAAACAGTAAAACTGTAATCCCTTTTCTGTCCCCTTCCTTTGATTACCGCACTGTAATCGCCCGGAGGCAGACGGTGATCCGAAGGAATTTTTCTGATCTCAGTCTTTTTTTTGGAAACAGAATTTTTTTCCCAGACAGTCATCTTTGCATTTTTTTCTCTCGAAAGCACTGAAAGGGTTCCGGAGGAGGAATTCTTTAGAATATTTTTCAATATGTCCATTCCAGGCACTCTGAAAAGTTCATATGATTCGAATTTTTCCTGACCGTCATTTTTAATGATTTTATCATGAATATAAGCATACAGTCCGGTATTTTTTTTCTTTCGAAATCCAAATTCAATCCTGCCTGCCGATTCCTGATCCTGATCAGAATGAAGCAGTTTCTGAACTGCAGTAATTTCGTTTTCTCTGATTTCAAATTCTGTTTTCAGTATGACTGTGTTTTCAGGAATCTTTTCTCCGGCATTCCCTGCCCAGTGTCTGCCGCCTGCCCTCTTCCAGAACCTGTGAAGTTCAGAAATCACTTCTGTAATTCTTTCATTTTCAGGATCTGTACTGTCGGTCTGAAAAACGTAAAGACCGGAACTCAAAGGTTCTTTTTCCAGACGTTCTTTAATCATTGGGTTTCTGAAATCTAAATCCTTCCGAACGGAAATCTTTTCAATAGAAGAGCATGAAAAATACAGACTGATTAAAAATATATATCTTACAGTTAAAAATATACTTCTATCCATTGTCAGTTTTCATATAAATGCAGAAGCCCGGTAAGAGGTACAAAATCCATCCAGTTCGATATATTCTTTTTGAGTCCCTCTTTTGCATGCACTCCAATGCCTATGCCTGCTTCTTTTATCATTTCTGCATCATTGGAACCGTCACCGCAGGCAGCAGTGTCATGAACTGCAATCCCGTATTTTTCGCGAAGTTCAATCAGACTTTTTTTCTTTCTGTCCCTGTCCACAATCTCACCCAATACTTTTCCAGTGAGTTTTCCGGAAACCGTTTCCAGAAGATTCGCTCTGAATTCATTAATTCCATAATCCCGACAGAACTTTTCGAGTATCGGAACAAATCCTCCGGAAAAAACTGCTGTTACAGAATTGTATTTTCTGATTTCGGACAGAAACTCTGAAACTCCATCATTCAGAACAAGTCTGTCATATATAGAATCAAATACTTCCACTGAAAGTCCGGCAAGAAGAGAACACCTTCTGTCAAGAGCCTCCCGAAAGTCCAGTTTTCCCTGCATAGCAAGTTCTGTGACCTTTGCCACTTCATCAAAAACTCCCGCGAAACCTGCCAGTTCATCGATCACTTCCTGCTCAATCAGAGTAGAATCCATATCAAAGGCAAAAAGTGTCCTTCTCTCCTTTCTGAAAAAGGTTTTTACGGATACAATGTCTGCACGCATTTCAGAAAGTTTTTTTCTAAGTTCAAATATATTCGCATCACCGGCCAAAAACACTGAAGACGAAACTCCGAACCTGTTTGCGGATCTCTCCATTTTTCTTTGAAGGACTGATTCTGAAATATCTTTTAATTCTGTTTCAGAATGAACTGAGGAAAGAACAAGAAAAAACATGATTCACTTGGAAAGATGAGGACGGAGAACTTTTGCCCAGACTTCATATCCTTTCTCATTGAAATGAAGGGGATCCTTATTTTCTCTTACATACTCAGACCGTATGGAAAGAGTATTATAATCAAACATATCTTTCCATGCATCAGCATATACTGAACCTTCTGTCTCTTTGACAAGGTTCTGAAGAAATGCATTGTACACAGGAACGACAGAGTTCAGATCAGGACTTCCCGTCGGCGGAACAGCCAGAAACACAATCTTAATCCTTGGATTAAAGTCTTTGGCTCTGGAAATGATTTTCCTTACATTATTCTGAATCATTGGAAAACATCTTCCTCTAATCAGATCGTTTCCCCCGATCTCGATTACAAGAACCTTTGGACCAAGAGAAAGAACGTTTTCATCCAGCCTTTCGAGAAATGTAGTCGTTTCATCTCCGGAAATTCCTCTTGCAGCAATATTGAATTCAGAAAATTCTCTTTTCAGTATATCATCCTGAAGGAGGTGTACAAGACTGTTTCCGGCAATTACATTGGGCACTGAGCCGATATCTCTGTTTTTCAGGTTATATTCCAGTTTGAGATTTTCCCAGAGTTTTCTGTAAAGTTTATGTTTTTCCTTATTATCCCATTCAGTATCGTTTGAACATCTGTAGCCCGGTGTGAAATAATTGGAATAGAATTTACGTTTTGGAAGCACATTGCAGAACTGCAATGTGCTGAAGAATGCAATCAGCAGGAAGACTGAACTATTCTTCATTCCCGTTTTCTTTAGGTTCGTTCATTCTGAATCTCTTCTGCCAGTCATTGATCTGGCTCTGAACATACTGTTCTGTATCGCAGATTCGGAATTCAATCGGATGATTTGTAAGTGTATCTATCAGCTTCGCCTCAATATACCCGTTTTTCAATTTATTAATTTCAATTCTATATCGATTACTGCTCATATAGCCCCTCCGGACTCAATTTTTTTCTGTATTTCAGCTATCTCTTCCAGGGTTTCCTTTTCACGGTATTTCATAAATGCAAATATTGCCAATGCACAAAATCCTGCCGAGACCGGTCCCGTTAACTGCACTCCGATCAGATTGGATTTTTCCCTGTCTAATACCTTGTTTCCAGCAGCATCTGTTTTTTCCACTTTTTTTACTCCGCCGCCGACAAGAAGGAGACTGCTGAAAAAAAGGCCTGCAATTGTCTGACCGAATTTCTGCATTAAAGTTCTAGCCGCATAAAACATTCCCTCTTTTCTGTTTCCGGTCTTCAGTGCATCGAGCTCCGCAATGTCTGCCAGAATGGCATTTGGAAGAATTCCAAGTATTGCAGCAGGAATACCTGCAATGATCACAATAAGAGCCGCCTGAACAAAGGGTGAAAGCGGAATCGCCTCGGAACCTAAAAAGTACACTCCAATAAATACTGTAAGGAAAATGAAAAAGCCTATCACAACCAGATTTTTTTTGCCTATTTTTCTTGCAAAAAAATTTACCAGCGGGTAACAGAGAAATGAAGAAAGAAGCATTACAGGCATAAGTTCGCTTGTCAGTGTTTCCGGCTGATTCAGAAGAACTGTCACGTAATAGGACATACCTGTCATAAGGACAGTCAGAGCCAGAAAATAATTAAAATCAGAAATGGCGAAATAGATGAAATCCTTGTTTCTGAAAGTCATCTTAAGTGCATCCCAGAAAGGAACATTGGAAGGTACTGATTCACAGTACACTTTTTCCTTTATGGCAAAAACAGGAAAATACATACAGAGACAGGCAAATGCGCAGAGCAGTCCGATTGCCCACTGGAAGGCCTGATATTTTTCGAGATGGGGGTAATTCACGTTTATATTCTGTGCAAACTTGGGAACCTGAGCTGCAATACCGATTCCCACTGCATAAGTAATAGATATATACGTGGAAATATTCAATCTTTCAGTAGGAGTATGCCCAAGTTCAGGGATCATTGCAAAAAACGGAGTCACATATACTGTCAGAAACAGGAAAAAAAAGAGAAGTGAGACACTCATCCAGACAATGTTTGCAGTAGTAATCGCTTTGTCGGGAGTGACAAATACAAGCCAGCAGGAAACAGCCGCCGGAAGTCCTCCTACTGCCAGAAAAGGAATTCTTCTTCCCCATTTTGATTCCCATCTGTCTGTGAGATTTGCAATAGTCGGATCAGTGACTGCATCCCAAAGTCTTCCGAGTCCCAGAATCAGACCGATAGTAGCAATTCCTAGAAAAGCTTCTTTTACGATCAGTTCCGGAAGATTTGCATCTCCTGGAGGAAGATAAAAATACACTAACTGGAATCCTATGATATTGATTAGGATTGACCAGCCTAACTGACCGATTGCATAGGCTATCTGCTTTGATAATGGCAGCGAAGGTTTGGACGACATATATGATTTCTCCCGGAATAACAGCTTGAATAAAAGATTTCCTAAAAGAAAATGGCAATTCAGCAAGGTTTTTTATGCAAGTATTAATTTTACAGACTCCAAATTTTTAGCGATAAGACAAAAATGAAATCACAGCCTCAGTCGGTTTCTCCTTTTCAGAACAAGAGAATTTTCTTCGGAACATTTCTTCCTGATCTTGCAGCTGCATTCCTTTCGGGACTGTTCTCCATCCTTGCATCGAGAAGCATCTATTCAGATATTCTGAAAATTGAAAATGAAGATTTTTCGTTTCAGGTATTCAAATCTGCACTCGGATTCATATTTGTAAGTTTTTTTATATTCGGAAAACAGATAAAAAAGGAATGGGTAAAATTTGAAGGCCCTGTAATGGCAGTTCTGCTCCTTCTGGAAGCAGGTGTTCTTCTGGCTGTCTCCTCAAAGGAAATTCAGGTGGACTATATCTTTCAGCCCCTTCTCTTTCAGTTTTTTTCAGGACTGAATGCAGCAGCTGCAGGATATTACATTTCAGGTCTGAAAAAACTCCGCTTATGGATGTATCTCGCAGGAATAGTATCCTCCTATGTTTTCTTCTACAGTTCATTTCCGGCACAGAGCTTCACTCTTCTTATGGCAGCACTCTCCTCTCAGATACTCGGCTTCATTCTGGAAAGTCTGTCTTCAATGAAATTTCATATCAGACCGTTTCTGTTTCAGAACACAAAAAACAACAGAACAGTGACTGATGTCTTTTTTTATTCCGCCCTTCTTCTTTTCATTTCGCATATCGGACTTTATTATTACAGAGGTGAAAACCAGCCTGATTCACTCATATCGGGAGGAGGATCTGCTCTTGTCATATTCAATCTGATCTACCATTTCTCCATCGCTCAAAAATATCCCAGATACATTTTTAATATATCCAGAATCATTATATTCATAAATCTGATCGTCACTGTCCGTCAGGCCAGCCTGAATTCCAGTTACTCAATTCTGTTCTTTCTAGATCTGGCCTGTCTTTCCATTCTCCGCCCGTCTCATTACGACCGAAAAAACATCGTTCTCTCAGCCGCCAGCGGGTTCTTTCTCTTTTATGTCTTCTATCTTCTGCATCTCAATTATACCAGAACTGAGTATCTCTTTGCATTCATGCTGGTCGCTGTAATTCTGGTATGGAATTCGCTGATACTGAAAACTGCACTTGCAATTCCTCATAAACTGGCCGTTATTTTTCTCTGTTATGCTGTCTGTCTTAAAATCTTCACTCCTCTTCCGGTGCAGTTTTATGAAAACATCAATTCTGTTCAGCATTTCAAGACTCCATATCCATTCCGGCTGCTGAACATCGATCTGGACAAAGAAAGATTTGTCTACTTCGGCACGAATCTCCCTTTTCCGAATGAGCAGAAACTCCCGAAAAAAACAGTATTCAATGACAAAATTCTCATACTTGGTGCAGAAAATAATTATTCAGTCATCCTTGCATATGCGGAGAATCTGAACAGAGACAGACAGCCTTATATGCTTTTTCAAAATTCGATAGAGGAACCTCTTGACAAAGGTTATCTCAAAATGGCTGAGTTTCCCCTTTTCAGAGTATACTATCCGGATCATCTTCCAAAAGAGTTCATTCCGTCTCCTAGAACATCTGCAGTGACAGCGGATGAAGAAGCTGTTCTGAAAAAGATTCTTTCACTGAAATCAAACGCGGAAATACTGAAGACAGCAGAAGAATATATTAAATATTATAAAGGAAATGCAGCATCCTTCGCGAAGAAACAGACAGGATATTTTTATGAATCCTATTTTGCATATGCTTCTTACTTTTATTCCATTCAGGAATTCGGAACAGCTCTTGACTACATAGTTTCGGCTATGGAATTCGGCACAGATCAGTCTCTTCTGGATCTCGCGTACAAATCAGTCAGGACAGTTCCGATCGAGGAAAGATTCATTCCTGTCATTGAGAAACTTCTGGAAACAAACTCATACAAAGAAGAACTTTTGAAAAAGTATATTCCATATCTTTCTGCATCAGGAAAGATAAATGCTGCAGTAGAAAAAATGTCGGCACTGGCAGCATTTTATTCTGCAGGAGAAAATAAAAATTCGGAAAAGAGAGAGGAGACTCTTGCAGAAAAGGCAAGACTTCTTCTGACGTATCAGAAATACTACGAAGCAGAGGAACTCATCAGGCAGGAACAGAAAAACTCAGTAAACCCTCTGATATGGAAAAAACTTCAGTCTGAACTGGATTTCATAAAAAATACTATGGCAAAACCGTATTACTACCCGGAAGAAAAATCGGATTCAGAAAAGAAATCTGAATCGGAAAAGAAAGAAAAACCCAAAGAGAAGGAACAATGATATACAATACTTATTTTGGACTGGCATGTGCATTCATATCAGTTGTACTTGCAATTCTTCTGGAAGGAGCTTCACTCGGTTCTTTCTTTAAATTCTCTGCACTTCTTCTGATTCTGGGCGGAACCCTTGGAGCCACCTGGGCAAGTTATTCTTCCATCCAGATCAAAACTCTGATCGAAACAGGAAGAATCATTTTTTCCAGAACTGAACTGCCTGAAATAATGGAAACATTTCTGCGACTTCTGGAGAAGACTAGAAGAGACGGACTCCTTTCGCTCGAAGACGAAATAGAAAATATCCCGGATGAACTGATTCAGAAGGGTCTCAGACTGATTGTAGACGGAACAGATCCGATGACAGTGGAAGAAATACTGATGGAATGGTCTGAAGAGAAAAGAGAAAAGGAACATCTTTCCTCAAAGATTCTGGAGACAGCCGGAGGATTCTGTCCTACAGTAGGTATCATCGGTACAGTTATGGGTCTTGTGCATGTTCTGGAGAATCTGGGTGCGGGAACAGCAGCACTCGGACAGGGAATTGCGACTGCATTCATTGCAACATTTTACGGGATCGGGTTTGCCAACCTGATATTTCTTCCTCTGTCAAATAAGATAAAATCGTTCTCAGATGAGGAGACAAGAAGAAGAAATGCAGTGATCAGAGGACTGCTTTCGATTCAGTCAGGAGACAACAAAAGAATCCTGCTGGAAAGAATGTCCCCTTTCCTTCACTGATTTTCAACAGGGGGCGGTGTGTCTTTGGCCGGAGTCACTGTATCCTTTTCCGGAATTTTTTCTTCTGAAGTGTTTACTTTTTCCTCTTTCGGCTGTTCTGTGCTGTCCTGTTTTTCAGAAGGGAGCTGGACAGGGGGACTCTCTATCGGCATCTTGTCTATTTCAGTGGGCGGAAGTTCTGTGCCCTGTCCTTCATGACTCTGGCTCATCTCAAACTCAAGCCTTTCCGATTCTCTTTTCAGATCTTCGACAATCTTCTGATCAATCTGATTTTTAGGTTCCTCACCTTTGTAATAGTACTGCTTCAGAAGAGGATATTTGCATTCAGATGCATCTGTCAGTGCCTCGCCGGTTTCACCGCAGATATCCACTCGGACAAAATCAGAATCAAAGGGTCTGATGAGCGCATCTTCCACTCCGATTTTCCTTTTAATGAAAAGTGCATACTTTACAAATACCTGTCCGCTGTTCCCTGACCCTGAACCCGGGAATGGAGCTCCCTGATCATTTCCAATCCAGATAGAAGTGACAAGTCCTGGAATAATTCCTGCAAACCATGAGTCTCTGACTCCTTTTCTTCCGCCCCATTTTTTTACGGCTACTGCAGGAGTCTGAACTGTTCCTGTCTTTCCGGCCATTGGAAACTTGTCCGATTCCTTGAGCTTCACATTCATTGTGCCTTCCTCAGAAAGGACAGCCTCCATCATATTCACTGCCATAGCACAGGCTGTGCTGTCAATGATCTGTTCCCTGTTTTCCTGCTCGGCTGAATAGAGTTCGATTCCTTCACTGTCAGTGATTTTAAGAATTTTTTTCGGCTTTACCTTGTAGCCTCCGTTGGCTACCGTACTGTACACAAGTGCGAGTTCAAGTGGGGTCAGCTCCCCGGAACCCAGTGCAAGTGCAAGATTCTTTCCCATTCTTTCTTCGAGTTCAGAAGGAGAGACATCCAGTATTTTAGCCAGTTTCCCTACAAAGTATTCCACTCCGATTCCCTGCATAAGTTTCACTGAGACCGTATTGACCGACTGAGCGAGTGCCTGTCTGGCTGTCATATTGCCCTTATATGTACCGTACCAGTTTTTTGGAGAATATCCGTTTATGTTCAGTTTTTCATCCACCACGATGGAAGAAGGATTGATGACTTTCTTTTCGAGTGCCAGTGCGTATACAAGAGCCTTGATGACTGAGCCAGGCTGGCGTCTCGAATCTTCTGCCCTGTTCAGTCTGTATATATTGGATATTTTATATGCTCCTACAAGGGCTTCAATATTGCCGTTGAACGGATTGATCGAAACCAGACTTCCGTTCATTCCTTCTATGATGTCTTTTTCTCTCTTGAACTCTTCGTCGTTTCCTTTCTTCTTATAAACGTCTCTTCTGCTTTCGAGTTCCTTTCTGATGACATCCACTCCGGCCTGAAGAAAACTCTGTGCAGCAGACTGCTTTTCCCTGTCAAGAGTCGTATGAACTGTGATGCTCTTTCTTTCCAGATCCTCGCTCGTAAATTTCCCTAATATAAAATTTCTTATTGAATCATTGAAATCAGGGGCAAGATTCACTCTGAAATCTCTGTCATATCCGGACTTGCCTATCTCACTGGCATATTTCACTTTTCCGTCTATGGACTTGATTTCCTTGACTTTATAATTTTCAGTGAATTTCGCTATGTATTTCTCTATTTTTTCATCATACTTTTTGTCTATCTTGTCCGGATCAAAATGCAGATGTTTCTGTTTGCCCATATCCTGAAGAATTCTTTTCTGCCTGTCCATTGCAATCTTCAGATTCTTCACGGGATTGTACACGGACGGAGCCGGAATGACCCCGATCAGCAGAGCAGCCTCCGCAGGACTCACATGTGCAGCAGACTTGTTAAAGTAATATCTGGATGCTTCCTCAAGACCTGTATTTCCCTCGCCCATAAATATCTGATTCATGTACATAGTAAGAATAGTTTCCTTATCATACTGGTTTTCTATATAATAAGTGCAGAAAGCTTCTGTGATCTTGTTGAAAATATTTCTTTCCCCGAGTGCCAGACTCAGCTTTGCGAGCTGCTGAGTGATTGTGCTTCCGCCCTGTGAAAGCTTGAACTGAATGATATTGATAAAGAAAGCTCTTCCTAAGGCCTTGTAATTGATTCCGGAATGTCTGTAAAACTCTCTGTCCTCGGAAGAAAGCAGTGCCCATACAAGAGTTGCATGGTCTTTCAGATTGTCAGTACGAATCGGCTTATAGTTTTTTCTGAAAAACTCACCGATCAGTTCTCCATTCTTGTCCACTATTTTTACAGGCTTAACGATTGTTGAATCGTAGTAGTTTGTCACCTCCGATTTATATTTATCGAGATTGGCCTTCACTCTGGATTTTTCTTTGACCCAAACTACGTAGGCTCCGCCGGTAAAAAATACCCCGCCCGCAATTGATCCGATCAGAACTGCCTTAAAGAAATAAGGAAACAGTTTGACAAAGAGTCCGAAAAATCCTTTCAGAATGGAGAAAATAGCTTTCAATTGATTATCCGGTTCAGTTATTTTACAGGTGGAAGATTTCTGGAAAGTGTATTGTAAATTTCCTCAGCAAGTCCAAGTGACTCATTCTGAGAAATATTCTTTGCATATTCATCATAAAGCATATCCTCAAAAACTTCTTCCGCATGGCCCCCGTGAATCAGTCCTTCCTTGTGAACCGAATTCTTCATTTCCTTGAGCATCAGTTTCACAAAGATGGATTCAAACTCCACACTTGCATCAAAAAGTTTTTTCCGATAAGGGTCTTTGGAAGTTTCTTCCTTGATATTATTCGGAAGTTTAATCATAGATGAGGAAATTCTTCCTTCCAGTTTTTCTGGAAGCACATTGTTCAGTGTCTTCTGAAAGGATGAACTGTTTTCCTCTGAGACCTTGCCCAGATTTTCTGCTTTTTTCAGTTTTGAATCTGTCAGATTCAGCCTGTTCATATAGTCCTGTATGATATTCATTGTACAATCACCTCCGCATGAAGTGCACCTGATTTTTTTAAAGATTCCAAAATTGCAATGATGTCTTTGGTTGTGGCTCCGATCTTATTCAGTGCCTTTACAAGATCCGATACCTTTGCTGCTTCCGGCATCACCAAAATATTTTCTGTTTTTTCATCTCCTGAAGGAAGATGATAAGGCTGTCTTTTTACATTGGAAATAATTACACTGATCCCCTGCTTGGAAACTGCAACCTCTTCAATTTTTACATTTGCTCCCATTACAACTGTACCGGTTCTCTCGTTGATGACTACTTTTGCCCTTGTCTCGGGAACGACTGTAATATTTTCCATTCTTCCAAGCACAGAGGCACTGTCTGCCTTTTCGGGGATCAGAACTTCTATCTCCACAGGAGACACAAGTCTAGTCTTCACTTTCTCACTCTGAAAACTCAGAAGAATCGACTTGTTCACAGAGTCCAGTGTAGCATAGTCCTGATTCTCCATTATCACACTTGTCTTGAGATATCTTGCCTTCACTGTTCCCTTCTCATCTTTTTCCTCTGCCAGAACAAGAAATCCGGTCTGAATATCCTTTTCTACAATTGCACCGCCTGCGATAACCCCTACTGTCTTTGTTCCGGTTCTGCTCATATTGACCGGTCTAGTATCCTTTCCTCCAAAAGACAGAGTTCCTGAAGCAACTGCAATAGTATCACCATTCGCGGCTTTCAGAGGTGACTGAAGAAGAACACCGCCTTCAAGAGATTTTGCATCTCCGATCGAAGAGACAGTTACATCTATTCTGTCGCCGGTCTTTGCATAGGCAGGAATTTCTGCTGTGACCATCACTGAAGCAATGTTTCTTGCAGTCAGTACATTTCCTGAAGTGGTCAGTCCCTGATTTTTGAGATAATTTTTCATGCTTTCAGATGTAACTGAATTTTTTGTATCGCCGGTATGCGCAAGTCCTGTGACAATTCCGTAGCCGGTAATCTGATTGTCTCTAGTGCCGCCTACTTTTGCGATATCCTTGAGTCTGACTTCGAGTGCCTGAACACAGAATACAGACAGCAGAAAAAAACTTATAATATATTTCATTCACTTTCTCCGAGAAGTCGTTTGATATTCTTCAGTATGATCTTCTGCTTTTCAGTCTCATTCATCTCTGCTTTTTCCATAGGAGTTCCGTCGTCCCTATTGATCTGAGGCTGTCCGTTAGGCAGTTTTGCAGGTTTCATTTTCAGATCAGGATCCTTCAGTTCAGTCTTGACCGGAGAGGCATCATAAATGATGACGAGATCCGCAACGTAATCGCTGTAAACTGTGTTCCCGTCTCTCAGATCCTCCGGATTTATTTTTCCGCTCACGGACAGGGAACTTCTGCCCTTTTCAAAATTTGCCTCTCTTTTTCCTTCGAGAAGAAGATTTCCATTATCATCCTTGTCTACCACTGTCACCGCAATTGTACCCAGCACCTTTGCGTTTGACTTTTCCTTTCCGTTGCCCTTTCTCGCAATCGTTCTGTCAGAGGTGTATCCCATCAGCTCAGGCACAATTTTTTTGTCAGGAGCAGAACGGATCACAACAGTCTCATCCTTTGCAGATTCAAATGTGTAGTCTCCCTTGATACCGTCCCTGATGACAACTCGAATGATCATTCCTGTCCTGAAGGTTTTCGCACCTGATGCAGAGGAATATGGACTTCCATCCGTCCATAAACTTTTTCCTGCTGAAGGCAGAGGAACATCCTTGGCAGGAACGGTATTTTTCGCAGGAAAATCTTTGGGGACTTCATCCTTGGCAGGTGTTTCCTTAGCCGATACTGCCTTGGCAGGCACTTTAGCAGGCGGACTGTCCTGTGCAGAAAGCCCCAAGGCAGTCAATATAATCAGTATTTTTATCGTTTTCATTCCAGACTCACAAGCCCCTTGTCAATGACTCTGCCTGTCAGAACCGTCCTGTTTGCAGTAACAAGTTTGATTCTGTCTCCCCTGTTACCGGACTGTCTGGCAATGCCTTTTGTTTTTACAGTAATATTTCCTTCAGAAAAAAAAAGCTCCACTTCTGAACCCTTGTCCACAGTAAAACTGTTTCTGACATGTTTCTTTCTCAGAATGGCACCGGTTTCCAGATTCACAAGTGCAGTCAGTCCGTTCACTGATTCTTTCCAGAGATCAGTCATCGGTTCCAGAAGGAATTCTGTCTTTTTCTCAAAATTTTCCTCTGACAGTTTCTGTGTTTTAACTATCGGATATTTTGCTGCATAATACTCAGTTTTCATTTCCACTGTGTAACGAATTCTTTCAGAATACACACGTTCTCCTTGAAAAAACACTTCCAGCTGAATGATTTTCTGTCCAGGAGTCAGATGCCTTCCAGGATTGCTCAATTTAAAATCGACTGACTTCGAAGGAAGAAGAACAGAGGAATCTTCCATCTGAAGGCGGAAGGATGAAAAATCGGCTCCTGTTTTCCTGTTGATTTCTTTGGAAAGAGAGGATAAAATCTCATCAGAGTCTACGGTTCGATTCAAAGGAATCAGAAGACAGTCTTTTCCGAGTATTTTGATGCCTTGAAGCTCATCTCTGATACTTTCAGGAAGAATTCGAGTCGGTTCTGAAATGGAAATCTTCAGTTCTCTGTCTTGAATTTCCGGAGAAAATTTTGCAATGTCTGAGAGTTTTACAATTGGTGACCTGACAACTGATCTGGGTTTCAGATAAACTGCAGGTTCTGAGTAAAGAGGAAAAACAAAAAGGATGAGACAGATTGCATAAAATGCCTTTCTCATCCTGTTAAAAATTATCTCTTCAATGAAATCGCTGTAGCAAGCATACTGTCAGATGTCTGGATTGCTTTGGAGTTGGATTCGTAAGCACGCTGTGCTACAATCATATTCACCATTTCTTCCACAATTTTGACGTTGCTCATTTCCAGAAATCCTTGCAGAATGCTTCCAAAACCTTCCATTCCAGGCGTTCCGGGAATTTCAGGACCCGATGCAACTGTTTCCTTGAAAAGGTTTCTTCCAATTGCCTGAAGCCCTGCAGGATTCACAAATCTATAGAGTTCGACCTGACCGATGACTGTAGGACGGATTTCATTTCCGATTTTGACAGTCACTTCCCCCTGCTCACTGATGGAAAGCGTATTCAGAATAGCACCTTCCGGGAGAATGATCGGAGGTTCCAAAAGATAACCGTTAGAGGTGACTACCTGCTGATTGGAATCAATCTTGTAAGAGCCGTCTCTGGAAAATGCAAATGTTCCGTCAGGCATTTGGATCTTGAAAAATCCCATTTCTCCCGTAATTGCCATATCCAGTTTATTTCCAGTGGACTGAAAAGAACCGATCTCAAAAATTTTCTGAGATGCCGCCGGACGAACCCCGTGACCGACATTTACTCCGGTAGGAATTTCGCTGACTGCAGTTGCAGGAGTACCTGCAAGCACCTGATGCTGGTAAACTAGATCCTCGAAATCTGCTCTGTTTTTCTTAAAGCCAGTCGTGTTCACGTTGGCCAAGTTATTGGAAATTGTATCAATATTAAACTGCTGGGCAATCATTCCTGTTGCTGCAGTCCAGAGAGATCTCATCATAAAAAATACCTCAGTCTAAAAATCGGAGTTTTTGGCAAAAACATTAGAAAAATTCAGATTACTTTTTCTTCTGCTTCGCAGGAGAAGCACCGCGAATAAAAGAATACAGTGTCTGATTGAACCAGTCCGGTTTTTCTCTGTGCACCCAGTGATTTGCCTGAATTCGGAAATACCGGAGATTTCGGACATAGGTCTCAGTCTCATCGTACAGCTCAGGACTCAGAGCAAGATCATCTTCAGGGATGAACATAGCAACAGGGATTTGGATTGGGATTCTAGGAAGAGAAGGAACTCCTGTCTGAAGCGCCTCTCTGTACAGATTGACAGTATTGAGAGTAAAACTGAGAATTTCATCAGTCGACAGCCTTCTCATCGGGTCATTTTCAGGAATGCCGGCAGTTTTCATCAGCATTTCCCAAATCGGGACTGTAAAATTTTTCCACAAAAATTCAGGAACCATCGGAATCTGAAAGAACAGCATATAATAGGACTTGAATATCTGAGTAATCCCTTCTGCCACTCTGTTCGGATCAAATGAAAACAGTTTTCCAAAAATATTCTTGTAGAACATCATCGGATGAGGACAGGTCACAGCAGAATAACTCAATACTCTCTTTTCGTTTTCAGGCGAAGACAGAAAACTCCAGCAGATAATGGAACCCCAGTCATGACCGACGAGGTGAATTTTCCCGTCTTTTCCCACCATATCATCAATGACACTTTTCAGATCGTTGACAAGTTCTGAAATTCTGTAACCGCTTCTGTCAAAAGGTGCCGTGGACTTGCCTGCCCCGCGAAGATCAAATGCGCCTACCTGAAATTCGGACTGAAAAAACTCAAGCTGTTTGTCCCAGCTGGAATGAGAATCAGGATATCCGTGTACAAAAAGGATTGATTCATCTGAATTTTTTGGCATATCCGAATGTTTCAGATATATGTTTATTCCTTCACCCGCTGCAAGAAGTTTGGCCTTCATTTTATCTCCCGAACTATTGTATTTCTGCTACAATTACTGTAATATTATCATATCCGCCATTGGCATTGGCTGTGTCAATGAGTATTGACGGAATATTCTGCAGATCTGCAGAAGAATCCAGTGCAAGCTGAATTTCCAGATCACTCACCATATTTGTGAGTCCGTCACTGCAGAGAAGAAGCAAATCTCCTTTCTGCACTTCCAGTGTATAAAAATAAGGATTCACATCATCGAGAGCACCGATTGCCTGAGTGACCGCATTTTTCTGAGGGTGGTACTGTGCCTGCTCAAGAGTAATCAGTCCGGCCTTGACAAGTTCTGTGACCAGATTCTGATCTTCTGTCAGCTGTTCTAGAGACTTGTTTCTGTAAAGATAGAGTCTAGTGTCTCCTATCTGTGCAATATCAGCCTTATTGTTTTTGACGTATACATACGTCGCGACTGTCCCCATTCCGGAAAGTTCCGGTCTGTCCTGAACAATCATCTGACATCCTTTCTGAGCGGTCAGAATGGATATCTGCATCAGCTCGAGGGACGTATTCTGAGTATGGTATTCTTCGAGGCAGGCCTTTGCTGTTGCAACTGCCATTGCGGATGCTGTTTCACCTGCAGCTGCTCCGCCCATTCCGTCAGCGACCAGGAGCAGGATTCCGTTTTCAGTGGAATAGTCCGTCCCGATATCCCCTTCCTGCTTCAGAACAGGCCGGAAAATCAGAAAATTATCTTCATTATTTTCCCGGAGTTTCCCTATATCTGTTGCTCCGAAAGCTTTTATCATCATTACGCAGATAGAATTTTTCATGTTCCCAAAATCTCAAGCATTTTCCAGTTTTTTTCTTTTTTCTCGAAAGAATTCGACATAATTTTCCTTCCAGAGCTTCCTGACTGATGAAAAGCAGAGTTCCCCAGAACACCGCCTAGCCCGAAGAACTGACACTCCGGTCTTTTTGCGGCCGGGTGAATACAGAACCCGTTTTCAATGCGTTTTTTTAGACTCCATTTTTTTCCGGGGTGCCGATGATGAAAATAGGGTTTACTGTATATTTCTCTTTCTGGTATGGGTTTAATCAATGGGACATAATGAAGTTATTTCGGACATATGGAATTTTTTGGCATATCTGTTTCCTTTTCTCGCAAGCATTGCATTCGTGCTTTTCCTGAGAAAAATTGACAGAGGGGATCAGGAGCTGAGTGAAATCCGTGAAAGAAAGCTGGATAAATTTACCGAAATTCTAGATGACCGTGAGGTTCAGTTTGAAGAAAGATTTGAAGAGATTCAAAAACTGTCCTCTGAAACAAACACGAAAATTGAGAATTTTGAAAACCTTCTGAAAAACAGAACAGACCATTCCGGAAAAATTGTAGAGGAAAGACTGGCTGATTATTCTGTAAAATTTCAAAACAGACTCGATCAGATGTTTGATGAAGCGACGCACAGTATATCCCTGATCTCCAAAGAAATGCAGCTTGAGGCAAAATCGATGAGGGAAGAGATGCAGATTATGCACAGACCCTTTGCTGAAAGAGAAGCTGAATTTCTGAAGGAATTCGATTCCAGAAAAAACAGAATCCTCGATGAATTCCAGACCATTACAAAAGACAGTGAAAGAAATCTGGAACAGAAAGTTGCACGCATCAAGGAACTGACCGACGTCCTGAAAGACAAAATTGAAAATCTCGACTTTCAGTTCGACAGCAAATGGGAAGATCTGAACCACCTCTTTCAGGATAAAATGCAGTCTCTCGAAAAACGATTCAGCGACAGATTTGATTCCGTGATTGATGAAACCAAGGAGTCAAGAGAAAATTATCTGAAAGGATTCAGATATGAACTGCAGTCTTTCAAAAATCAGATAGATGATATGAAGGGATATATGCAGTCTAGACAGGAAGAAATGCTTTCTGATTCCAAAAGAAGCATTGAACTTTTTTCAGAAAGAATTCTCCAGCTCTCGGACAGATTTTCTGAGATTGATTCCAGAATTACAAAACAGGCAGAATTCCAAAAGACAGAAGTCGGGAAGGAACTCAGAAACTTCGAAGAAGAATTTATGATGTTCAGAGACAAGTCGATGGAAGATCTCGAAAAAAGTCTATCTGATATGAAGGAAAAAACGGACAGACTCGAAGATGATATCATTTACAAGATCAAGGCAGTTGATGCGCATTTTGATGATTTGAAATCTGCTCTCATTGAAAACGGAAGAGAACTGATGACTGAAGTGGAAAAAGAAGCCTTCAAGATCGGTGATGTCATTCAGAGAGAAATCAAAAAATCGGAATTCAAGATAGACCAGTATGTGAAGGAGAAATCCTATGAACTTGATCAGGTCAATCAGAGATACAGCAAGGAAGTCGATGAACTGAACAGAAATCTGAACGGAATACAGGTAAAGGGTTCAGAGCTTCTTGAAAACTTCAAGGAAGAGTTTGAAAAAGGAAGAACTGTCCTCGACAATCTTTTTCACAGTTATGAGGATCAGTTCAAGGAAAGATCTGAAACACTTTTCGCCGATATGACACTGAAGCTCAGAAAAACAACCGATGAAATCGAATCTGAAATCGGAAGACTTCAGAAATCAGGTGCCGGCATTCTCGAAAAACATGAAACATCTCTGGCAAAGTACACTGAAAAGCTTGAAATGGACATTCAGTCCAAACTCGAAAAGATCAAATTTGAATCTGAGGAAGTCTTAAGTCAGATCCAGAAAACAGGACACAATCTTCTGGAAAAACAGGAAGAGAAAATTGACAAGTTCAACACTACTCTCGATGACAAGATATCCAGACAGCTCACGATTCTGATCGACAAGGGTCAGCTTCAGCTCGGTGCACTCGAGGCAAGAATCGCCAACTATATCAATGAAGTCCGCGGCAATATTGAAGAAAGTCTTCTGAAAGCAAAAGAGGAGAGTGGCGGTCAGATTTCCGAATTTAATGAACACGTAAAAATGAGCCTGAAGGAAATTGAAAACACGAGCACTGAATTCCTGAATTCTTCTGCAAGAGAATTTACAAGATCGAAGGATGAATTCAATAAACTGAAAGATTCTATCCGTCAGGAAAGCACAAGACTAGAAGAGATGAAGGAAAATCTTTACAATTTCCTCGCAGAGGAGAATTCAAAAATTCAGGTTCAGAGATCGAGATCAGATCAGATGAAGGAAGAACTGAACAAGGTCAGCGACTCTCTGTTTTCCATACAGAGAAAGACTGCCGATCTTCAAGATAAGATAACGATGCTCACATCCATTGATGAAAAAATCATCCTTCTTCAGAAAGTGTATAAGGAAGTGGAGGAAAAATCCGAAAATCTGGAATCTGTCAATGAAAGAATCGGCGATCTTCTGAGAAGTATGGAAGACACAGAAAAGAGCGAGTCTTTCCTCAGGACAGGAATCCGTCAGCTGATGACAGAGGTCAATCTGCTTCAGGACAGAGAAAATGAAATTCTGGATAATCTGTCACAGATAGAATCCAAGACAGCATTTCTGCAGTCCAGAAGTTCTGATATAAAGTCAATTGAATCCAAATTCGAAAAAGTGGAAGGGATGATGATGGATCTTTCTTCCAAACACAAGCAGATTTCTGCTCTTCAAAACCGTCTGCAGTCGCTCCAGGAAGAATCAGAGGAGATGAAACACAGTATGGAAAATCTTCTGAAAGAAGTGGATGATAAATTTGACAAACTTTCCAGTTTCGCATCCGCAGTGGACACAGTATCCTCAGGAAAATCCAAAGGCAGCGGAAGAGAAACTGGCGGAGAAAAAATGAAGAAAAAAAGAGCGATCGTAATGGAACTCTATGAAGCTTTTGACTGGTCGCCGGAAACGATTTCAGAAAAACTGAATATGGAAAAATCCCTAGTCGAAACAATTATAAACAGCCGGAAAAATTCATAATTAATGTTTGAAAAAAACTGCGAAATGATTTCCTGTTATCTGGAGAAATGCGTATGTCCATAATTTTTTATCTGCCGGCCATTGTGATATCTGGATTCCCCTGTTTTTTTCTTAGGTATGTATTCAGGTATCTGCATTCAAGTTTTTCTAATTATCCTTATGCCGGACCGATTTCTATGTATCTGCTGATGTCCATTCCTCTGTTCCTTGTCAGTTTCATCGGTCCGATGGGATTTGGCGGACTTCCTGCGGATGAAAATGCAGGGGAAGCACTGGTTCTCTATTTTCAGGGAGCCTGTATCGGTTTTTTGATTTTCACTGCTGCGTACTGGACGACCTGGAAATTTGCATAAATGAAATATTTACTTACTTTTTTACTGATAATATCTGATACTTACAGTGCAGAGCTTTTTTTTCCGGGACTGAAAACAGAAGCACTTCAGAAAAAGACAGAAGCCTGTGAAAAAAAACATCAGAGTCCCGAGGTTCCTAAAGATCTGTATATAAAGGCCGACAAGGTTCTTCTCGAAAAACTGACGGTAAAATCAAAAAAAGATGCGGATGCAAGGTCTGAGCTTGTTCTGTGCGTAATTAAAAATTCATTAAGTTCTGAAGAAAAAGAAGAGCTGCTGAATTCTCTCGAGTTTTATGCAGTGAAACAGAGAAAGTATCTGGAATACAATTCCCGGTTCCTGTATTCGATGGAAAAGGAAAACATTCTGAAATTCGGTGAATTGAAAATTATGCAGGAGTACATCCGCTCTAAAAATGATCTTTATGTCCTTCTGTTAAAGGCGGACAGAGAAATGATCCTTGATAAAACAGAGCAGACTGACTACGAAAACGAAATCAGAAACATCCACTACTCCCTTGCCTATCTGAACTATGAATTTTTTCTATCACTGAATCCCAAAACAAGAAAAACGATTGTTGAGAGGCTTTACTGATTGAAATCGGCAAGGATTGTCTGTCTGCTTACTGCACTGCTCCTTTTCGAGTGCTGCAAGTCGGAAACCCAAAGAACAGATAATGAATACATTTATGATTATTTTCAGCCGGCAGAAATTGTAGAAATGAATCAATACTGCAGAAAAAACTCTTCCTGCAGATTCATTCTGAGAATTCAGTTTCAGAACAGATCCGGAGAAACTGTCCTGGGCAATTCTGAACTGAGTGTGCATACAGCGAATGACAGTAAAATTTTTTATCATTTGAATGACCCAGTTGAATCCGGAATATGCAATGACACCTGCAGCAAAGTAAATTTTAAGCTGAAAGGACTGACTAAGCTTGACATTGTGCTTCTGAAGAACCGATCTGTTCTGAATCTTTCAAAATTTTTTCCCCCAGGAAGAGAAGCGGTAATTTCCTTTGAAGAGACAGTAAAGGATTCTGAACTTGTTTCTGCGAGAATTTCCCCAAAAAGAGATCTTCTGAAATTGATCTACAGGAATGGAGAAAATATCTATTATAAAAACAGTTATTTTAAGCCGGATACAAAAACAGTTCCATATCATAATGAATTCAAGAAATTGAACGGAAAGACAGAAATGTCTGAAGATTCAGAAGAAATTGAGATAGAGCGTATTGATCCGAAAAGAGGCCTGCTTCTGAATCTGAACGAGAGTCTTTACTGGATGAGTCTCGATAATTTCGAACTGCCGGGAGAGTCGGCAGGAACAGTCAAAATTCCTCCTCTGAGCCGAATAAAGGATGCTAGAAACTCGGAGGTTTCCTCCAATGTCTCTGCATTTTTCTCTTTTCTAAAAAACTTTTCCATAACGAAACTTTTCGAATAATGCGACTTTGTCAAGTCGCAATAACCCGCAGAATCCAAGCTCCTTTAAAATTCAAGAACCGCGAACAGCTGATTCCGTTTTTTCGATTTCCCTGCTGAAAAATTCCAGCCACCAGTTTTCATTACTGTCCTTTTCCTTCTTCTGAGAAAGCAGGGAAACTGCATTTCTGCAGATATTTATTTTATCATTATATCTTTTTAAACAGTCATTACAGTTTGCAGCACAGGAATAGGCATGCCAGAGTTCCTGATTCAATGAATATGCCTTTGTATATGAACTAAGAGCCTCACTGTAATTCTCTTTTTCAAAGAAGTATTCTCCTGCATCTAGCCAGAAACTGTCTGAATGAAAATCTGCAGGCTTCACTTCCTTTGAAAGTTTCTCAGCCGAAGCTTTTTCCAGAAAGAAAAATACTGCCGGCCCATAACTGTCGGCTATGCAGCAGATCCTCATCCCTCTGTCCTGAATAAGTTCATTGATTCGTCCGATCCAAGAAAAAACAAGTACATCCAGATCTCCGCAGAATACTATCTCTTCCGTTTTTCCCCTTTCGGAAAACTTTAAAATCCATCTCTCTGATCTTCCTGAGCAGAATCCTGACTGTCTGATGCTGATATTTTCAGGAAGAAAAATCCCGCCTGAAATCTCACTGAGTTTTTTTACTGAACTGATGTACATTTCCTGCTCATTCTCGAAAAGACTTCCGTAGACAAAACAGTCTTCCACAAACCAGACTTTCTCCAAATCAAGAGAAAGAACAGCAATATCCAATTCTTCCATTTCCTCACCTAGTTCACCGAAATAACTGTCTTCCGATTTCTTCATCAGAAAATCTTTCAGTTCTTCTGTATTCAGATTACTGTTCTTTTCGAAAAACCCCAGTGCTCTGTAAAATTCAATTCTTTCATTCAGATTCATTTATTTACCTCGTGTAAGCTGCTATTTTCAGTCAGTCAGTGCAAGGTTCTGCGAAGTCTTTCAAACGCTGCCAGATATTCAGCCTTGTCAAATTCAAAAGGGCCTATCTCCGGAAAGTCAATCTCAGCATCTCTTCCCCAAAGAATGTCTGCGTCCGGAAAAAGAGGAATTTTCCCTTTCCTCAATTCAGAAATAAATATATAGTCCATTTCTATATCACTCAGACCGAACGCATCCAGAACTGAATAGTCCCTTCCTTTCTCCATCCAGAGATCATAAAGATCACCGCTGGTGTAAGACTTGTCCTCAGACATATAGCCTGCATATTTCTCCCGTCCATCATCAAACCGGCTCCAGATGACTGTACCTGGAGTTTCAGTCAGCTGACAGGTGACACTTCCGCAGTACAGATCACCGCATTCAGGACATCCGTAAATATGCACACGCCGAAATTCATAACGGCAGGGAATCCTGAATGTGAGTTCATAAAAGAGTGTACGGTATCTTTTGAACTGATTGAAAATCTCCCGTCCAAAAGGAGGTTCCGTCAGAAGATCTTCCCGCCTAAGCATACTGACCAGATCCCGCCTGTCTGCCTCCAGAAGTTCAGCCAGAGACTGTCCGTTTACGATAAAATCTATATAAGAAACAGGGATACGATGTCCGTCCATATCACTGTTGACACGGTATCCGGGCAGCTGCACTTCCAGACGGTTCCTCAGATTAAACTCAATTTTATCCATGATTAAAATGAATCAATGATTGAAATACTCACTCTTCAGGTCAACCGTTTCTGCCGATTTTCACCGGTTTTCCGGTCTTCATTACGAAGCATGTCAGAGGAAATGAAAGAATCCTTTTTTTTTCGGAAAGAATTCCTGACCGTTCAGAGTGAATCTGACTTCCGGTCTCTCACTGCCTGATTTCACGTCAGTCACCTCACCGATGCAGGCGAAGTCTTTCAGATCCTCAATGCTCGCAAAAAGAAGTTCCAGTTCCTCTCCTGAACTCAATATCTCCTCTGTTTTCAGATACTTTGAAAGAATTGCAGACTCAGGAATCCTGTCCGCATGAATGATGAAAGATTTTCCGGAAGCCTCTGCAAATTTTTCTGAATCCTGAATCAGTCCGTCAGTGATATCCATCATTGCTGATATTTTTTTATTTTTTAATAATGAAAATATATCAATTCTGGATTCCGGTCTGAGGTGTTTTTTCAGTGCTTTTTTCAGAATCTTTTCAGGAAAAATTCTCTTCTCCGAAAGATGCAGATATCCCGCATTGGAATAACCGAGAGGACCTGTAATGTACAGTTTTTCGCCCGCAGATGCATTTGTTCTCGGAGAATAAAACACCCTTTCGCCAAGAAGAGTCATCGTCAGATTCAGAACTGAGCAGTGATAAGTATCTCCACCGGCAAGAGTCACTCCCCTTTTCTTCAGTCTTTTCTTCAGTTCCAGACTGAATCTTTTCATCCAGTCCGCATCCTGTCTATTTGAAATCCCCAAATTCAGAAAAGCAAGCTCAGGAACTGCTCCCGAAGAAATCAGATCCGAAACATTGACTTCCACAAGTTTGACCGCAATGTCCTCCGGAGTACTCCAGTCCAGGCGGAAATGCGTTCCCTCGCAGACAGTATCCGTGGAGATCAGTGTATTCTTTTTCTCCCATAAAAAACAGTCATCCTGAGGAAGTGATTTTTCAGGGTACACTGACCGAATGATTTCTGTCTCGTTCATAGAATCGATATTAAAGTGTTTTGAAAGGAATGCAAGTAAATCAGAAGATTCGGCAACGTGAGTTTCCCTCTGGCGATTGTTTTTTTGGATTGCCTGCTCTTTTTATTTTCTGCACGCTCTTTAAAGTTAAGGTTCCAATAATTTTCTAGACATAAATTCACACCTCAAAAACATGGTCTACAAAAGGGATTAACTATGCCTACAATTTCACCTATACATAGAACACCTTCTATCAGAAAAGAAGACGTACAGAAAAAATGGTATGTCGTTGATGCAGAAGGCAAGACATTGGGCAGACTCTGTTCAGCCATAGCAGCAAGACTCAGAGGCAAACACAAGCCTACATTTACACCGAACCAGGATTGCGGTGACAATATCATTGTAATTAATGCCGAAAAGATCAAGGTTACAGGAAGAAAAACTGAACAGAAGATCTATCGTCATCACTCCCGTTTCCCAGGGGGACTCAGTGAAATTAAATTTCGCGATTTAGTGAAGGAAAATCCAGTCCGTATCATTACAGAAGGGGTTAAGGGAATGCTTCCAAAGACTAAACTTGGAAACAAAATGATCACTCATTGCAGAGTGTTTGCAGGACCAGAACATGATCTCGCAGCTCAGAAACCAGTGAAATTAGAATTATAAGGAAATATCATGGCACCAAAAGGCAAAGAAACTTGGACTGTAGGCAGAAGAAAAACTGCAATTGCCAGACTTAAAATGACTGAAGGATCTGGAAAGATCTCTGTGAACGGTATGGCAATCGAGAAATATATCTCATTAGGTGCATCTAAAGTAGCTGAAGCACTTGCGCCTTTAAAAATATTGAACCTTCAGAACAAATATGATCTGCTGTTCAATGTAAAGGGCGGCGGTCCAACTGGACAGGTCGGCGCAATCAGACACGCTCTTGCAAGAGCACTTGCAAAGACTGTTGCTGACGGAAGAACACCTCTGAAGAAAGAAGGTTTCCTCACAAGAGATTCCAGAATGGTAGAACGTAAAAAGTATGGCCGTCACAAAGCCAGAAGAGGAACTCAGTTCTCCAAACGTTAATCTTTGTCTCTTTTTTCTGAAAATTTTAGAGATCTAGAAGACTTAATTAGGAAATATCTGAAGACTAGAGACCGATCCTCGGAAGAGGTTCGGTCTTTTTTATTTTCAAAGGACGTCTCTAAGGAAAGATCGGAAGCGTATGTGGAAGATCTGAAAGACAGAGGCATTGTCAATGACAGACGTATGGCCTCCAATTTTGTATACTCGGCACTCTACTCTAAAAAATGGGGAAAAAAAAGAATCTTCAGAGAATGGAGAAAGTTTTCCAAAGACTATTCTCTCATCGAGAATGAGCTTGAGAGGTTTGAAAAAAGTCTTTTTGAAAAACATTGCAGAGAACTGTTCCAAAAATGGAAACTTCAGAAAATGAAAACTGAATCCGCCGTATTCAGACTCAAAAATCTTGGATACAGCCATTCAGAGATAGAAAAAGTATTAAGAGAAAATAAAATAGAAATTGATCTAGGTGAGGAAGACTATGAAGACAGCACGGGAAATTAAAAAACTTTTTCTGGAATATTTTAAATCCAAAGGACACGAGGTAGTCCCCTCCTCAAGTCTCATACCTGCAGGAGATCCTACACTTCTTTTTACGACCGCAGGAATGGTTCAGTTCAAGCCTCTTTTCACAGGAGCAGTCGCTCTCCCCTATACAAAAGCAGCATCTTCACAGAAATGCCTTCGTACAACAGATCTCGAAAATGTGGGAAAAACAGAAAGGCACTGCACTTATTTTGAGATGCTCGGAAACTTCAGTTTCGGAGACTATTTCAAAAAAGAAGCCATTGAATATTCACTGGAATTTTCATTAAAATATCTTGAATTTGAAAAAAACAGAATCTGGATTACAGTTTTCGAAAATGACGATGAAGCAATTGAGATGTGGGTGGAAGCAGGCATTCCCAGAGAAAGAATCACCAAACTGGGCAAGGCTGACAATTTCTGGGGACCTGCAGGAGACTCAGGAGCATGCGGACCCTGTTCAGAACTTTATCTGGACAGAGGAGTATCCAAAGGATACGAAGGATGCGGCACAAAAGAATCCTGCCGTCCCGGATGCAGCTGCGACAGATTCCTGGAATACTGGAATCTGGTATTCAATCAGTTCAATCAGGACACCTCAGGAGTCCTGCATCCTCTGAAGCAGACAGGAATAGATACCGGTTCGGGACTCGAAAGAGTCGCCCTTCTCTCTCAGAATGTGGATTCCGTCTATGACACTGATCAGCTTCAGAACATTATAAGATATATAGAAAAACATACAAAAGATGCCTATTCAAAGAATCCTGCACCTTTTCGGGTACTGACAGATCATTCCAGATCGGTGACTTTTGCCATCGGAGACGGGATTCTGCCGGACAAAAACGGAAGAGGTTATGTCATCAGAAGACTGATCAGAAGGGCTGTTCTTTATGCTGGAAAAATAGGAATCAGAGAACCTTTCCTGCATAGACTCTCTGAACACGTGGCTGAAATTTACAGAGAAGACTATCCTGAACTGGCCAAAAACATCGGTTATATTTCCTCTGTCATTTTTAATGAAGAAAAATTATTTTTACATACTCTTGAAGTGGGAATTTCTCAGATGGATGAAATTCTGGAATCTTACGACAGAGAAAAGAAAAAACTTTTTCAGGGAAAAGACATATTCAGACTCTACGGAACATACGGATTTCCTCCCGAGATGACAAGAGAGATTGTTGAGGAAAAGGGGTTTACTTTTGATGAAAAAGGGTATGAAGAGGAACTCGAAAAGGACAGAAATCTTTCCCGTGAAAGCTGGAAGGGGAAAAAGGCAAATGCACTCGGTGCATTGAGCACTGAAAAACTGGAGCCGACTGTTTTCACCGGATACACCGAATTGAAAGCGGAAGGAAAAATACTGTATATCCTGAACGATGAAAAATCAGTCGAGTCCGCTTCTGCAGGTGAAAAC
Organism: Spirochaetota bacterium; assembly: GCA_052033835.1. Taxonomy (GTDB): domain Bacteria; phylum Spirochaetota; class Leptospiria; order Leptospirales; family Leptospiraceae; genus DAORDI01. The sequence goes on along the minus strand of JBPOJG010000117.1, from coordinate 17,736 downwards.
TGTGCAATTATTCTGGACAGAACAAGTTTCTACGGAGAGTCAGGCGGACAGATAGGAGATACGGGCTTTTTAAAGAAGGATAAATTTCTCTTCAAAGTCACGGACACTCAGAAGGAAAATGATGTCATCATTCATATCGGAACTGTCCTCGAAGGAAGTGCACAAAATGGAAACACTCTCACAGGAGAAGTGGAAACAGAAAGAAGAGCTCTTCTCACATACCATCACTCAGGCACTCACCTGCTTCATGCGGCTCTCAGAAAAACACTGGGGACTCATGTGAGTCAGAAAGCCTCTCTTGTATCCAATGAATATCTGAGGTTTGATTTTTCTCATCCGAAACAGATGAGTGAAAAAGAAATCCTCGAAGTCGAACAGGCAGTCAATACTGCTGTCCGAGCAGGTGCAGAAGTCAAAACACAGGTGCTCGATATTGAATCTGCAAAAAAGACCGGGGCAATGGCATTCTTTGAAGACAAGTACGGAGACAGAGTCAGAGTGGTGAGCATGGCAGATTTTTCCACAGAATTCTGCGGAGGATGCCATGTCGCCAACACAGAGGATATTGAATATTTTTTAATTAAAAAAGAAGGCAGTCCAGGTGCAGGAAGCAGAAGGATTGAAGCTGTCTGCGGTTCCAAAGTGATTGACTATTTCCAGGAAGTATTTCAGACACTCTCTTCCGAAATCAATGATCACAATCTGAAATGGAAAGAAACCCTCGGAAACTCTGAATGCAGTGTGACTGAGTCCGTTCCCGTTCCGGAAGAAATCCATTCCGTCTTTGCAAAGGAAAAATCCGGTGCAGTGAAGATATTCAGAGAAAAAAGAAAACACCTCGAAGATCTTCTGAAGACAAAAAAGGAAGATGCGGTCAAAAAGCTGAAAGAAAAAAATGCTGCGGAAAGCTCGAATCTGCTCCAGGTTCAGGACAGACTGATTTCAGAATCAGAGAAGGTCGGAAATTTCGTTCTTATCCAGTACAGAACCTCCGGTGAAAAAATCGAAAACCTGAAAGAACTCGGTGACAGTCTGAAAAACAGAGTTCCGGAGTCGCTTACAGTTCTTCTGAATGAGGAAAAAACTGCTCCTTCCACCCTGATTCTTATGGCAGGGAAAAAAGCAGTTGAAAAAAAGATACAGTGTAATGATTTATTGAAAAAGATTCTTCCACTGCTTGACGGACGGGGAGGCGGCAAACCCGACCTCGCTCAGGGTTCAGTCAAGTCACTGGAAAATCTGAACAAGGCAGTTGAAGTTTTAAAGGAGGCTTTAAATGGCTCAGGATCCGTCGTTTGACATTATTTCCAAACTGGAGAAGTCAGAACTCACAAATGCGATAACACTCGCAATGACAGAAATCACAACCAGGTTCGATTTCAAAGGCTCAAAGTCCGAAATCAAACATGAGGGTGAGAATCTGGTGATCACGTCAGACAACGACATCAAGATCAAGCAGGTCATTGATGTACTGACAAACAAACTTCTGAAAAGAGGGATTGGAATCAAGGCATTTGAATTTGAAAAAGCCAAGATAGAGTCTGCCACCGGCGGAACAGTCAGAATGAAAGTCAAGGTTCAGAACGGTCTAGACAAGGAACACACAAAGGAAATCACGAGAGTCATCAAGGACAGCAAGCTGAAAGTTCAGCCTACAATCATGGGTGAATATGTGAGAGTGACCGGGAAGAAAAAAGATGATCTGCAGGAAGTTCAGAAACTTCTGAAAAATGCAGATTTTAATTTCGACTTCACATTTACGAATTACAAGTAAATATATAATACCGGATTTCCAATCAAGCTGAAGCTTGATTGGAAATCCGGGAAGAGTTTGCATATAATCGCATCACCTTTCTGGGAGCTTCTCCCTTGTCTGTATATATTTTTTATATACTTTTTCAGCAAGTTCCGGTCTGTCTGTAATCAGTCCGTCCACTCCTCTCTCAATCAAGGTTTTCATTTCTTCTGCATCATTGACAGTCCAGGGAAACAGAACAAATCCAAGTTCTTTTTTTTCCTGCACATATTCCTTTGCTGCCATTTCCTTTCCGAGGGCGAGGACTTCCGGTTTTGCACTGTTCAGAAAATACAGATTTCGCAGAAGCACCTTCGCAATATACGGCATCTCCCTGATATCCTTAAAACTGGAATAGAGCTGTCCTCGGATCAGATCAGGTTCAATTCTCGCAGTCTCTTCTAGAACATAAGGATTGAATGAGGTGACAAAAACTTTTCCGACAAGGTTTTTCTTTCGAATGAGTTCTGCTGTATGTGCCGCGACTTTTCTTGCCTTCTCCCCCACTTCAAATGATTTGATTTCAATGTCGATCAGTGCCTTTCCTCCGAATTCATCGAGAACCTCCTCAAGAAGAGGAATTTTTTCTCCCTGGAATGAATCATAGAGAAAATTATTATCAGATACATTAATGAAATCGTTTTTTTTCATCCGGCTCCAGTCCCGCCTGTAGGTTTTCCTGTAGAGGAGACCTGAGGCTGCAAGTTCACGAAGTTCCTCTTCGGAATAGGAAGAAATCCTTTCTCTGAATTCAGACTTGAAATAAACCGAACTGTCCAGGGCTTTGAGTTCAGAAAGACTCAGATCAGCCACCCTGCCCTTCCTGCCGGTCACCCTGTCTACAGTCTCATCATGAAAAACAACCAGTTCTCCTGTGCTGCAGAACATCACATCGAGTTCAAAAGGAAATCCTTTTGAATGAGCCAGCCTGAAAGCAGACATTGAATTTTCAGGAGCATAATTTCTCATCCCTCTGTGAGCAATTATCTGAAATTTCTTCTGGAACAGTTTTTCAGAAAAATCCTTTCTGGGCATATAAGAAGCACAGTTCTCTACTGTAATGATAAACAGAAATAGAATAATTTTTTTCACTTTTTTTTCCTCAATCCGAATGAATGAAACAGAAAACATCGTCTGCCGAACAGACCGAATACATAACTCTGCCTTTCTTCATCGAGCCTGCTGTCAAAAAGAGCCTCCACTGAATTCATTTCAGTCAGTTCATGCAGCTCTTCATAAAATGTCTTAGGGGCAAAACTGAAATTTAAAAGAACGGGATGAGACTTTCCGTCACTGTGGATGATGATCGGAATATTGGAAGAATACCTGCATCCCTTGCTTTTTCCCGTAATTTTTACGATTTCATATTTTTCCAGATTCCAGTCGGACAGATTTGTATTCAGAAAATCTTTGGGAGGAATCACGGATCTGTTTATAAACGAAACCGCTTCCACCGAACGGTGTCCTGCAGCTTTCTGATACAGAGGTGTCCTGCCTGCGTGAATGGAGGCGTCTCTGAAAACAGTTCTCGTTGGATGAACTGTCTCTATCGAAGAGGAGTTGAATGGAAAACCGTTTGAAGAAAGTGAAGGATTCGGCATCGGATTTTTCTTTCGAAGAATCACCTGATTTTCTCTTGCAGGAATACAGAAAGACAGCAGAACCAGCAGCAGCGAAAGCGAAAGCGGCAGAGAAATCTTCATTTCTTCTTTTTGACTTCCTTCTCTGAAGGTTTCTCAGAAGCTGAGTCTGATGTTTTTTCAGGCACTGTTCCCAGTTCAAGCTTTTCAGGGGTAGATCCGAATTTTACTCCAATCCCAGTCACTCTTGTACACTTTTTCAGTTTTGCTCCGAAAAAAATCTGCTCAAGACTGTAGTCTGTCTGCACATTAAAAAGCAGATCAGCCTTGTTTTCCACAGCCTTGCTGACGGCAGTCTCAAAACTTTCATCACCCAGATAGACAAGCCAGAACCAGCTTTCAGAACATGTTTCTCCCGCCAGTCTGCCGACAGTCTGCATTCCTTTGATGTCTGAATAACTTTGAGAATAGTACCAGCCTGGAGTCTTTACATTTGTATAAATACAGTTCACTAGAAGAATAAGTATGGGCAGTGTTTTTTTAATCATAGTGCATTCTTTCCTGTCCCGTAAAGACAGGTCAAGCTGCAAATCAGGAACAGTTTTCTGCACAAAGTATCTTCAGTTAATCAATTGAATTTCTGAGTGAATGAAAAAAAATGACCCTATGCCGTCAACTTGGGGAAAAATATTTAAGGTAACAACATTTGGAGAATCTCATGGTATTTCAGTCGGGGTGGTAGTGGAAGGAGTTCCCGGCAATATGGAATTTCCCTTGGAAGAAATCCAGAAGGATCTGACTAGAAGAAAACCAGGACAGAATCTTCTTACTACTCCCAGAAAGGAAGATGACGAAATCAGAGTTGTCTCAGGAGTGTTTGAAGGCAGGACAATAGGAAGTCCGATAACTCTGATTGTAGATAATAAAAATGCTATAGGAAGAGACTACGAAAAATTCCGCCATATCTACAGACCCTCTCATGCTGATTATACATACGATGTAAAATACGGATTCAGAAATCACGAGGGAGGCGGACGAGCCTCTGTCAGAGAAACGATTGGAAGAGTTGCTGCAGGCGCGATTGCAAGAGTGATCCTGGAAAGGGAACTCGGGATTGAAACAATCGCCTGGGTGGATTCAATCGGAACAGTCGATGCTGATCCTGAAATTATTCCAGGATCAAAGTCAGAAGTGGACAAAAATGATGTCAGATGCCCCGATGAAAAAGCGGCAGTCCTTATGGAAGAAAAAATCAGAGAAGTGAGAAAAGTGGGAGATTCCATTGGTGGCACAGTCAGAGCTGTTGTCAGAAATGTCCCCCCCGGCCTAGGAGATCCTGTCTACGATAAACTCGACGGAGACATTGGCAGAGCCATTCTATCTATCCCTGCCTGCAAAGGTTTTGAAATCGGTTCCGGTTTTTCAGGAAGCAGGTTCAAGGGAAGCGAACACAATGACGAGTACTATGTAGAAAAGGAAACAGGAAGGATCAGAACCAGAACAAACCGTTCAGGCGGACTTCAGGGAGGAATCTCCAATGGAGAGGAAATACTGATCCGTGCTGCCTTCAAGCCCACAGCCACAATTTCCATCGAACAGGAAACAGTCAGCGACAAGCCTGAGGATACAGTTCTTAAGGCGGGCGGAAGACATGACCCTTGTGTTCTGCCTAGAGCAGTGCCTATTGTTGAGGCAGCATTGAATCTTGTACTTGTTGATGCATATTTCTATCAGAGAGCACTGCATCCGGAATGGTTTGAAAAATTCAGGAGAAAACATTAATGAAAAAGATAAATTATATTGCAGTTATAATATGTGCACTTCCGTTAATTTCCGGAAAACTGATTTACAAAGGTGAGAGCTGGATCGGACCGAAGACGGTCATCCGCAAGGAAGCTCCTCTGAATTCAGGAACAGTGCAGAGAGAGACTCCGAATGTAATTAAGGATTTGGAAAAAAAACCTGCTTCCAGTACATCCGTCGCAGTACCCGTCAAAACAGAACCGTCTCCTCCTGAAAAAGTTCTCCGATCCTATCCTGCAGTGAGAGAAAAAACAAATCCGTATGTTACTTTTGACGGACAGATTTTCACAGATGGAAAAGTTCCTTTTTCACTGAAATCGACAGATGACGTTTCTGCAGGATTTACAGAATTCAGCCTGAACGGAAAAGATTTTCAGACATACAAGGAACCGATTCCAGTGACAGAGGAAGGAAAGAACACTCTGATCTACAGAAGCCGGGATATGCTTGGAAATCTTGAAATGGCTAAGAAAAAGGAAATCTTTGTGGATAAGACTCGTCCCAAAATTACTCTTTCTCCTCATTCCAGATATGCAGAAAATCTCGGAAAAAAATACTTCAGTCCGGGTGCTGAATTTAAACTGGAAGCTTCAGACAGGGAATCAGGAGTCAGAGAAATCCGCTATTCCATAGATTCACAGTCCTGGGAAGTATTCTATGCAGATTATCTCAGAATTTATAAAGATGGAGAGCATTCAGTTTCTGCAGTTTCTGAGGACAATGTAGGAAATGTATCAGAGCAGAGCACATTTTTTTTCAGTATTGATTCCACTCCTCCTGAAGTGCATCTCAGTTATTTCCCAGTCATGAAATTCAAAGAAAAAGACTACTGCAAGCTTCCTGTCACTTTCCATGTGGATGCGGCAGACTACGGTGCGGGGGTGGACAATATACAGTATAAATTTCAGCATACAGAATGGTCACTGACTGACGGTGACATCAAAATCACCGAAACAGACAGAGATGAACTGATGATTGCGGTGAGAGCAAGAGACAAAGTGGGAAATACATCCTCGGTGAAGGCATTCAAGTGCCTGATTGACAGAACTCCTCCGAAGACAGAATTCGGAGCAGAATCGGCTGAAAAAGCAAAAACGTCGGGAGAGGGAAAATGAAACTGATAAAATTTATTATTATAGCACTTTTTATTATTGAATGTACCAGTCCGCCGAAAACAGAAACTGAGGAAAAACCGAAAAAGGAAGAAACTGAGCAGCCGACCGATGTACGTTTTTTTGAACTGAAAAAAGACGGAACAGAAGTTTACACTGTCAAAGCAGAACATATAGAAGCATCCGTTTCAAAAAGAGGACAGATCACTCTGGGGCTTTGGAAAAACGGCAAGGCTTATGATCTCCTTTTCGGTCACCTGAATGATGCTTATGCAGAAGGTATGGGAACAACTGTAATCTCGGTAAAGATTGGAGAAGAAGTAAAAGACTTCCTTGAACTGCAGAATCTGAAAGTGGTAAAAATTGACAAAAATGTCATCGAAGTTCAGGGTAAATGGCCGGATAAGGAAATTTATATTACGGAGAAAATTGAAAGAGTTCCAGACAGGGATTCGCTCAGGATGTATGTTTATATAAAGAATAATGAAAAAACTGACATCAGCGCAGGAACAAGATGGCTTCTGGATACATGGGCCGGAACCAGCGACGGAGTCCCCTTTGCCATTCCTGGCGCATCTGAAGATATTCAGACAGTCTACACGGATGAGGTGAAATTCACTCCTATCCTGAGTCCAGTATGGGAAACGTACGACAGCGAAAATTCAGGAACAATTTTCCTTCGTGCCAAAATTGCAGGTGACGGTCTTTTTCCTCCGGATGAACTCAGTTTTGCCAACTGGGGTTACGCATTCACGACCGTATGGGATTATCCTGTTGATTCCACGAGAGCCGTCACCGGAGATTCTGCAATCCTTGCACTCTGGAAGGAAAAGACAGTATCTGCAGGTTCAACTCATACTTCAGCAATGGAGTTTTCATTTGTAGAAAAAAGTCCAGGGCTCCATTTCACTCTGGATGATCCAAAAAAAGGAAGGGGCATTCTCGAAATCCAGTATCAGAACGACACCAATGCAAATCAGGAACTCATTTATGAACTGAAGTCAAGCGCTGCCGTTCTCACTGAGAATGATTCATTAAAATTTAAATACAATGTACCTCCAAAATCCAAATTGAGCAGAACAGTTCTTCTGAACTTTCAGGGCAACGGAGATCATACATTGACTGTGTCTGAAACGCTGTCAGGAAATATAAAAAATTATACTTATCCGTTCAAGCTGACAGGACTCAATGAAGGAAACTCTCCTCCGGTCTGGACGACAGGTAAAAAGTATCCGATCACTTATCTGCACGGAAGTCCTGATCTGAAACTGACTGGAATGATCAAAAATCCGAACACTGGAAAACTGATTTCATCCGGAGATATGATCCCGAAAAAACAGAATGACGGAAATTATCTCTATGAATGTGAACTTGACTCAGGAGACTATATCGGACAGGTTCAGGTAGAGATTCAGGAAAAGGAACTTTGATTTGACAGACTAAAAGATTCTCACGAATCCTTGAGAATCTTTTTTCCCTTTTTTTTCAATTTCAGGATCATGCATTGTAAGCACAGTCTGATTTTTGTCCTTCAATACATGATTCTGAATAAAGTGTCTGTTGTTTTTTAAAGAAAAGGAAGCTTCTGGATTGAGTCCGCTTCCCTCCTCGCATTCTTTCGGCAGATAACATTCATCACCCGTAATGATATAACTCTTTTTGTCAGTTCTGATTTTCAGGGCCTGAGATCCTGTCGTATGGCCGTTTGAATGAATCAGTTCCATGGATGATCCCAGTTTCTGTCCGTTATCAGTATATATAATTTCATTATTTTTCTCTTTGGAATCATAAAAGGCCTTTCGTCTTCCGTAGAGGCCGCTTCTTTTAAATTCCTGAAATTCTCTTTCAGTGATATGAATCTTCGCGTTTTTGAAGGAATCGGCTCCTCCTATATGGTCAAAATGACTGTGTGTAATGACTATATCCGTTATGTCCTCCGATCTGAATTTTCCTGCTTCCAATACATCCTTTGGAATTCGAAAATCCCTGAGACCGAATGCGGTCACATAATCGGCATCACTGAAACCTGTATCGACCAGTATTCTTCTGTCATCATCCACAAGCAGATAGAAGAGCCAGTGAATCTTGAAATTTTTGTCTCTGCTTTCAGTATTCATCAGTTTACCGGAATAAAGTGATGTTCCGTAAGAGAAAGCATACAGCTTCAAATCCATTTTTTTTTCTTCGCTGTGCTGTCTGCAGTAAGAAAGAAGAATAAACAGTGCAGTCAAATATCTTTTCATACTCTGAATTGTCTCCGTTTGGAATCCGTAAAAGATTCATATTATTTGACGATAAAAAATCGCAAAAAATGAAATACAAATTTCCTTCCAAAAATCTGCAAGCCCCCAGTATCCCCGATTCACAAATCAATTCGGACAGCTCCTGAATCTCAGTTCCGTTCGGTACTCAGGCGAGGAAACCGGACTTTGCCAAAACCTGAAAAAAAGGAGAATCACGCTAAAGACGCAGGGACGGAAGACTTTCAATTCTCTTTGCTGCATTGAACTCTGCATTAAAGCTGGCTTTTCAAAACCTCAAGTTCACCATTACTGCAAATTTAATTTAATATATGCACTCGCATTAAAAATCTGTGTAATTTTTTAAACAAATCGGATTGACCTCAATTTCTGCATTCTGCAGATTTGATCTCAGTGAACAGCAATACTGAACTTGAACTGGCCTACAATTATGTACAGTTCACCGATAAAAACATATTCCTGACCGGAAAAGCCGGCACAGGAAAAACTACGTTTCTCCAGAACATCAAAAAAAATCCAGTCAAAAGAATGATTACAGTGGCCCCAACCGGAGTGGCCGCCATCAATGCAGGAGGAGTGACAGTACATTCCTTTTTTCAAATTTCATTCGGCCCGCAGATTCCAGGACAGAATCCGGAAGGAAATCAGTTCAAAAAATTCAGCCGAGAAAAAATGAACATCATCAGAAGTCTCGATCTGCTTGTAATAGACGAGATCAGTATGGTGAGAGCCGATCTTCTCGATGCAGTGGACGGAGTGCTCAGAAGATACAGGGATCCTTATGAGCCTTTTGGAGGTGTTCAGCTCCTGATGATCGGTGACCTGCAGCAGCTTTCACCTGTCATCAAGGATGATGAATGGAAACTGCTTCAGGACTATTATGAATCAATGTACTTTTTCGGAAGCCGCGCACTTAAAGAAACAGACTATATCTGCATTGAACTCAAAACTGTCTATAGGCAGACTGATAATAAATTTATTGATATTCTGAACAGAGTCAGGGAAAACAGAGCAGATTCTGACACTTTAAAAGAACTGAACAGAAGATACATTCCTGATTTTGAAAAAAAGGCTGCTCCGGGATATATTATCCTTACGACTCACAATGCAAAGGCAAATGAAATCAACAGTTTCCGACTGGAAAATCTGCCTGGAAAAAGTTTCAGCTTCAATGCTTCTGTGGAAGGAGAATTTCCCGAATACTCCTACCCTGCCGACTTCAGACTCACTCTGAAAGAAGGCTCGCAGGTCATGTTTGTAAAAAACGACATCTCCCGCGAAAAACTTTTCTACAACGGAAAAATTGGAATCATTCAGAAAATAACGGACAACAGCATTGAAGTACTGAGTCCGGGAGAAGAAAAATCAATACATGTGGAAAGAATGGTCTGGGAAAATATAAAATATCAGATCAGTGAAGAAACAAAGGAAATCGAAGAAACAAAAGTCGGAACTTTCACTCAGTTTCCTCTGAAACTCGCCTGGGCAATTACAATTCATAAAAGTCAGGGACTCACATTTGAAAAGGCAGTCATTGATGCAGACCGTGCATTTGCTCACGGACAGGTCTATGTGGCACTCAGCAGATGCAAGTCACTCGAGGGTCTTGTCTTAAGCGCACCGATTCCTGCGAGAAGCATTATGTGTGATCCGGGTATACTGGATTACAACAGTGAAAGACTGAGCAGCACACCGGATGAAAGACATTTTGCAGAGGCAAAAAAACAGTCTGAAAGAAAACTGATTATGGAACTCTTTGACTTTTCTAAAATGGACAGACAGCTCCGTTATTTTATCAGACTTCTGAATGAAAACAGAGGAAGCATCCTGGAAGACTTAAGTGATCCTTTCTTCAGACTGAATCCGATCTTCAGAAAAGAGGTTTTGGAAACAGGAGATAAATTCAAACTTCAGCTTCAGAAATACATTATGCAATATAATGCGATAGAAAATAATGAAATTTTGCAGGAAAAAACGAAAAAGGCAAGTCAGTATTTCAAGGAAAAACTCGAAACATATTTTATCCCTGTTCTTGAAAATGCTTCTATGGAAACAGACAGTCAGTCAGTGAGAAAAGTTTTATCTGAGGCTCTTCTGAAACTTAAAACTGAAATCTTACTGAAACTTTCCTGCTTCAGCTCCTCAGTGGAAGGCTTCACTGCATTCAGATATCTGGAAATCAGAGCAAAGTCTTCAGTAGAACTGCAGGCAGAGAAAGAAAATCAGAAAAAAAAGAAATCTTCCGGCACTGAATCAATCAGCACAGACAAGGCAAAAGATCTTTTTGAAATCCTGAAAAACTGGAGAAATAAAATAGCGGAGAAAAAAAATGCGCAGCCTTTTATGATTCTTCAGCAGAATGTGCTCACTTCACTTGCCAAAAATCTCCCTCTCACAATTCCGGAGCTGAAAAAAATTCACGGGATAGGCGATAAAAAAGTAAAAGAATTCGGAGAAGAAATCATTCAGATCATCGGCCTTTTCTGCAGCAGGGGAGAATCTGCAGAAGAGATAAGGAATGCGGAAGTCCCTGATAAGAAAGAAAGTTCAGACAGAAACACGAAAGAGATTACTCTGGAAATGTTCAAATCAGGAAAATCGCCGTCTGAAATTGCAGAAGCAAGAAAGCTGGCTGTTTCCACTATAGAAAGTCATCTGGCCTTCTGCATTGAAACAGGGGATTTGAATGTAAACGAATTACTGGATCAGGATAAAATAAATTTCATTACAGAATATTTCAAAAAGACTTCCCTTCGGGCACTCGGTCCTGCAAAGGCAGAACTCGGTGAAAATGTCTCCTACGCTGAACTCAGGTATGTACTGAAACATCTGGAGTTTTCTGAGTCCGCAGTTTCTGTTCAAAAACCTGTTTCATAGCAGCTCTTTTAAACAGACTGCAGCTCCATATTCATCCCGGATTTCTAATGCGACTTTGTCAAGTCGCATTAGAAATCCGGGCAAGAATTCTTTCTGCAGAATAAAACACAGCTCCGAACTGCAGAAGAAGAGATATTTCATAATATACATAACTCGAAAATATTTTTTCGTATCCCCGAGGAACCGACCAGGAAAGATTCAGGTTGTCTGCAGGAGGACTGACAAAATGGGAAATAAACTGAAGAAGTGCAATCAGTCCTAGAGAAATGATCCAGGAATTTCTGAAAATACTGTATTTTCTGACCCCGTAAAATGCAGTGAAGATTCCGCCAATATGCGTAAGAAAGGAACTGAAAAGAAATTCCCCTCCCCCTGCAAGAAACAATATCCAGTATATATTTCCCATGATGAGCCATAAAAAACCGACCGAGTATAGAAGAGGAACAGAGAAGAACACCCCCAGCCCCGAAAAAAGGCATCCAAGATGACAGGCCCAAAGAGGATCAAAAATACTGCCTTGTCTTATTCTTTCCTGTGAAAGAAAAAGATAATAGAGGATACCTGAAAACCCGATGATCTTAGAATGATTTACTGTCACTGGGAAGCATCACGGGTGATTTTTGAAATTACGAAAAAGTAAAACTTGTTCTCAATATATTTATTAATGACAGTTCCCTTAGAATACGTATCACCAATTTTATAAGAGTTGTAAGTTTCCGCATCCACCTGCACTGTCGATTTTGTTTCAGTATAATGACCTAGAACGGCAGCTATTTTATATTTTGAAGTTTTGCGCTTCTCATCACGAAACGGATCTGTTTCACAACCTATAATGAACAGAAAAAAAAGCATTAAGACTTTCATATACATATCCTGCCTTCTTATTGCAAAAAAAATACTGCTCTACAGCCGATGAGAAGAAATCTCTTTGGAATATAGGCTGTCAACAGTCTTTCATTACAAAATATCTGTGAATTCTGTCAATCAATTTCCAATTTTAAACTTCAATTTATGGACAGAATGAAGAAATATCCAGGGTGTTTGTACAGAAAAAAACGGTCATTTTGAGGGTATTCAAAATGACCGTTTTGCGCTTCATCCCTCATGGGAAGCGAGGACTGCCTCGTTTTCAGACTGATCCCTAAGTCGGATTATTTTCTCAGCACATAGTCCTCAGAATTGTAAGGTCCTGATCTTCGAATGAAAAGTCTTCTTTTGGCATCAATTCCAAGTATTGTCTGAAAAAGATCTGTCAGAACAGGTCTTGAGGAATAGTATCCGTGACCGAGTCCAAACACAGGAGCATCCACCTGATTCACATTGATCATATCCACTCCGGGAATCTTTTCACAGGAGCCTACTCTTTTATTGCTGTTCACCTTGCTTGAAGCAACAAGAGCGTTGTCTCCAGGCGAGCAGTATACAGTAATTCTTTCTGAACTTGCCTTTAGATTGGGTGCAATATTTGCAAATTCCACAGATTCAAAGTCAGGTGCATTCAGAACAAGTTCCTTAATGAATTTTTCTTTTTTCTGTGTATATACTTTATCTATTCCGCGAAGTACAACCTGATGTCCCATTGAATGCACAATGACATGAGCTTTTTTGCCAATATCTGAGATCCTGGACAGAAATTCCTTGAAATGTTCGCCCGAACCCATCGCATTCGCAAAATTGTTTTTATAAGTATCATCTATTCTAAGTTTGCTTAATATCCCGTCCTCAGATCCTGCAGGCCAGGTAAAAATGACTACAGGTCCGGCAAATTTCAAATCATACTTAATCTGAGCGGCCCGAAGAACTGCTTCCTCAAACTTGACATTGAATCCATGCACAAATACAAGCACCTCAGGAAAACTCTCAGACTTGATGGAATTGAAGAAAACGTCCTTGTCCATATTGGAATGACTTTCCAGAATAAAGGAAACTTCCTTTCCCTTCGACGGTTCCAGGAGCAGATTTCCGATTTCATGTTCTGCAGGCACGCTGACAGCACAGGCCCCGTAACGTTCAGATGCATCAAGCTGCACACCGTAATGTTCATTTGAACAGGCAGGAGTCGGGGAAAGAATCTTTCTGTTTGTTTCAAAATAAACCTTCAGTGTCTGAGTCGTATCTGAAGGATTCGAAATTCTTTCATTCAGTTTTTCACCGAGAGTGGATTCCTTTATCGGCACAGTCGTGAAACAGTTCTGCAGAAAAAATACAGAATATGCTAAAACCATTATTTTTGTGATGTTCATATTTACCTCGGGTAATATCCTTTTATGTAGTCCTTGGGATTCACTGAAATCCCGTTTTTAATGATTTCCAGATGAAGATGAGCTCCGAAACAGTATCCGGTGCACCCTGAAATTGAAATCTGTTTTCCGCCCTGAATATATTCACCTTCCCTGACTGTGATTCTGGAATTGTGGGCATACAGAGACTTCAGTTCCTTTGTATGTTCGAGGATCACTGCATTTCCGTATCCTCCCATCCATCCGCTGTAAATCACCTTCCCGCTTTTGACAGCGTATACAGGTTCATAGTTGGCCTGAATGTCCCATGCCTCATGAAATGCAGTTCTGGGATATGTTCTCCATCCGTAGCCCGAAGTGATTACCGTGGATTTTACAGGACGGTACCATACAGGAGGCGGATCAGGAAGATAAGCATTCGGAAGAAAGATCCTTTCTTCCGGACTGAAAAAATCAGGACTCTGAAGTTCATTTTCTCTCACGATATCTTCAATCGGTACCCGATACAGAGATGCAATTTTTGCGAGAGTGTCTCCTGCCTTGAATGTATAAAATATCCCCGGTTTTTCAGGAATCATCACATGCTGACCTTCTTTCAGTTCCTTATCGAGTTCAAGATCGGAATGAATTCCTACAATCTTCGGATCCACCTTGTATCTTTCTGAAATTTCTCTGACAGTCTCGCCTGCATTTGCCCTGTACAGCTTGAATTTCTGTCTTTCATTCACTGAGCTGAGTATTCTTTTTTTCTGCTCCTCAGTATCTGAAAGAAATTTCTCATCACCGGCCTTTGCCTGAAGATCGAGAACTTCCATCGACTCCTCAGGAATAATTCTTTTCAGATTGGGATCTTCTTCGGGCGATGAAATTACAGGTAAAAAATCATTATAATTTCTGGAAAATATATAGATAGGAAAAGAAAGAAAAAAAAGAAAAACAAGCAGAGCTTTGACCAAAAAAGTCTTTGTACGGAAATGACCGTACATCATACCGGATTTTCTGACAAAACTGTAGTGCCAGTTGCCTGAACCGAGATAGATCAGAAGGAAACGGTCAGTTCTGACAATTTCCTTTCCGTACGGCAGGCTGTTCAGTTTTCCTTTGGTATTCAATCTATCTTTTCGTCTCCCTGAAACATATTTTTGTTCTTGGATTTTTTCTTTTTCTTCTTTTTACTGTCGGGTTCACCCAGATCAGGCGGCTCGAGAACATCGGGGGGGCCAAAAATTCCCCCGTGATCATTGCAGACCTCGTCCGGCACTGTATCCTTGATAAAAACTTCTTCAAAAGTTTTTCTGCAGGAAGATCCGGGAAGTTTTCCGGAGAGAGCACAAACCTTCTGTCTTTCTATTTTCAGATTGTTTCCGAAATCGAATTTCGATCTGACCTTTTCGTTTTTGAGTGCAGTGGAAACAAATTTCCCCCAGATGGGAGTGGCAATCACTCCCCCTGCCATTCCCTTTCCCAGTGTGAGTGTTCCAAGATCATACCCAAGCCAGACAGAAGCGACCAGATCAGGAGTAAATCCCACAAACCAGGCATCCCGGAAATTGTTTGTAGTTCCTGTCTTTCCGGCCACCTGAGATTTCAGTCCGTAATTTTTGACTGCTTTTCCTGTACCTTTTTTAATTACATCTTCCATCATCGATGTAATTACATAACTTGCCTCGGGACTGAGTATCTGCTTTGGAGTCTTCTTTTTCAGTTCTTCTCTGTAATCATTGAGTACATTATCAGACTGATCCGTCACATACAGAATGGAAGAAGGCATCACTTCTTTTCCTGCATTTGCAAACACTGCATATGCTTTGGTGAGTTCAAACGGTGTGACCTCAAATGTGCCCAGTGCAACCGAATAGTTCTTAGGAATCGTTCTTCCGGAAGGCTGCAGAAGTTCAGTCAGAGGATCTATGATATGACCGAGTCCTACTTCATCCACCACCCTCACTGCTACAGAATTTCGAGAAGTTTCAAGTGCTGTTCTGAGTCTTACAAATCCGGAATATTCCTGTCCGTAGTTTTCGGGATTCCACTCTTCTCCGTCATCGAGAAGAAAGTTCAGAGGAGAGTCGAGGAACTGTGTCGCTGCAGTTATATTTTTTCCCTTAGTCGGATTCTTTCCGAAATAGTCAAGCGTCACCGCATACACAAGAGGCTTAAATGAGGAACCTGGCTGACGGAAGGATTGGAATGAACGGATCTGCTGATTGTCGCTTCTGAATCCTGATCCTCCGACAACTGCAGTCACATATCCTGTATCCGGTCTCATACTGATGATGCTGCCTTCCACTGGAAGAAGATGATCTCTTGTCCCCTGACGGATATAGTTTTCCTCAAACACTTCAGCAACTTCTTCTGAACCTCCCAGCAGATTCAGTACATTGTATATGTCTCTGTATTCTTCCTGATATGCGCTGATGAAAGTTCTTTCTTCCTTTGTGATCTTGAATCGGAAATCACTCAGATCATGAATGTTCAGAAGCATCTCATATGTGCTTCCGTACACCTCATCAAAAAGATCAATCTCCTTGAATGCTCTCTGATTGGATACCTTAGTCTGATTTGCAAGTCCCTCATAGAGAACCGACTCGGCCGCTTCCTGATGTGTTATGACAAGCGTGGAATAAATCTTCAGACCTCCGCTGTAGATCTGATTTTCATTGAATTTTTTCAGAAGCTGGCGTCTTGTCCATTCAGTGAAATAGGGAAATCGATTCAGTCGGTCGGAATAGGCAGAATCGTTCGGGGATCTGTTCAGTGTGCTGTAATACTCAGAAAATTTATCATATTCTTTCTCAGCATCCTGCACAGTCAGAATCCCGTTTTCCACCAGTTTCATAAAGTTCACCCGAACCTTGCTTGAGGAAAGATTCGGATTCACGAGTGGACTGAATTCACGGGGTCTTGTTGTCAGACTCGCAAGCATTGCTGCCTCACCCCATTCGAGGGCGGAAATATCCTTTCTGAAATAAAACTTGCTTGCAGCACCGACACCGAATGTACCGTGACCGAGAGGAATCTCATTCAGATACATTTCGAGGATCTTGTCCTTCGGATAAAATCTTTCCATGATAAGTGCAAGCCATGC
This sequence comes from Spirochaetota bacterium, assembly GCA_052033835.1. Lineage (GTDB taxonomy): Bacteria > Spirochaetota > Leptospiria > Leptospirales > Leptospiraceae > DAORDI01. The sequence continues at coordinate 980 of JBPOJG010000117.1, read as the reverse complement.
CTCTCTTGCCTTTCGGAGGAATGTTCTGCTCACGGAAAGAAATTTCAGACGTGCCACCTGCTGAGTGATCGTGGATGCTCCTTCCTTCACTTTTCCGGCTGCAATGTTCACCATCATTGCTCTGGCAATCCCTCTGAAGTCGAGACCGAAATGCGAATAGAATTCATTGTCCTCTGCGGAGAGAAAACTTCGGATGACTTTTTTTCCGCCCACATTTCCTTCTGCGGAAAGGTCAGAAAGCCTCTGTACCTGCTTTGAGAATTTGTAGTATTCTGCAATCGGCTCAAATTCACCTTTTGCATTCTGTCCGTACAGGACGGAAGGAATCTGATAGGAATCTGCAGTCTTGATGAGAGAAAGGTCCCTGTAATCGGCTACGATGACAAGACCCGTAAAAAAGAAAAACACTGAGGCCAGGCAAAAAAGTCTCAGCGGAAGAGTCTTTCTCACGGCAAAATCAGCAGATCTGATAAATAGAATAAATGGTTTTAAAAGCATAATTATACCAGAGGAGAAAATTCCTTCATATCTTCGATGCGTGCGTTGCGGACGCCTGTGTCCAGATTGTATCCGCCGTACGTCTGTAAGAAAACATCCTTTCTGATGTTTCCGGAAAGGAATTCAGATGCCATCATCATTGCATTCAAAGTAAAATCGGAAGCCTGATTTACCAAGTCTATAAAACTGTCTCTTTTTACAATCGAATTGTCTACCGGATAGTACCAAGGACGTCTGGCCTCGTTCATGATTCTCTCATCCACTGACTCTGCAGTGGGAAGCATCAGGACGGAAGACTGGAGTTTGTTCAAGGTCAGAAAATCCACGGTCTTTAGAAATCCTCTCACAAACCCGCTTCTGGAATCGAGAATCTGATGGAACTGCAGATAGCCCAGATAGGAGTCATTCAGAATGTCTCCCGGAATGATTTTTTTTCTCGAACCGATATAATGCCGTTCAAATTCAGATTCAAAGGTCATTTC
>JBPOJG010000233.1:0-12591 GCA_052033835.1 Spirochaetota bacterium | reverse complement strand
ACTCAGATAGGATCTGCGGACATTTTCAGGATCATTCCAGAGAAACGGAAGACAGCCTGGAGGAAGAGGCAGCTTGACCGTAATGTTTCCTTTTGGTCCGTTCGGAACCTCCATCCCTTCCTCATCGAGAATTTTGACATTAAATCCGAACATCGGCCTTGTGACAGAACCTGCCTTTGGAACGGCCGGCTCCACGCCCATCAGATTTCCGCAGATGGCATAACCTGTCTCAGTCTGCCACCAATGATCCACAACCGGAATTTTCAGAAGATCGACTGCCCATTCATAAGTAGGCGGATCAGTTCTCTCCCCTGCCAGAAAAAGATATTTCAATGATTCCAGATTATATTTCTTTTTATAATCACCGTCTGGATCTTCTTTGCGGATTGCACGGAGAGCAGTCGGTGCAGTGAAGAGAAGATTGACCCTGTGCTCTGAAATCACTCTCCAGAACGCACCCGGATCCGGAGTTCTGACCGGCTTGCCTTCGTACAGAACAGTAGTGCATCCGTACAGCAGAGGAGCATATACAATATAAGAATGACCGACTACCCAGCCTACATCTGAAGCAGCCCAGAATACATCTCCCGGTTTCATATCATAAACTGCCTGCATACTGAGTTTCATTGCAATTGCGTGCCCGCCGTTGTCTCTCACGACTCCCTTCGGCTTCCCGGTGGTTCCAGAGGTATATAATATATATAAGGGATCAGTAGAATCTACTTCTTCATATCCTGCAGGAACTGCATCGGAAGAAAGGTCCTGCCAGTAGTGATCTCTCCCTGTATGCATATAGTCCTGGATTCCCGGCCTCTGACATACAATCACATTTTCCGGTTTATGCTCCGCCTTATGTATTGCCTCGTCGAGCATCGGTTTGTAAGGTATCATTTTCTGTATCTCGACTCCGTAAGAAGCAGATACAATGACCTTGGGTTTTGAATCATCTATTCTTACAGCAAGTTCGTGAGGCGCAAACCCCCCGAATACAACTGAATGGACTGCACCGAGTCTTGCACAGGCAAGCATTGCAATGACTGCTTCGGGAATCATCGGCATATAAATGAGCACAGTATCGCCTTTCTTCACATGAAAACTTTTCAGGATGCCGGCAAATTTTGCGGTTTCATCTCTCAGTTCAGAATAGGTGTATTTAATTTTCTGTTCGGTGACAGGGGAATCATAAATAAGTGCAGTCTGAGATCCCCGTCCATTTTCAATATGATAGTCCAGTGCAAGATAGGATGTATTGAGCTTACCGCCTTCAAACCATCTGTAAAAACCGTTTTTATCCTGTGAAAGAATCTTGTCCGGTTTTTTGAACCATTTGATCAAATCCAGATATCTGCCGTAGAACTTTTCAGGATTCGAAACCGACTCTTCAAATAAAAGTTTATAACTGCTCATATGAGACTTCCTCTTTAAATTATAAGATAAATACAGTGTGTCCGCAAATCCTTATGTTCCTGTCTGCAGAAAGCATGAAAAGTAAAAAAAAGGAAACTGCAAATCAGAAAAATATGATTTTTCTCATTGACTCTGCCTTTTGGCCCACCTGCACAGAACTCTCTGAAGTTCATCCGGCTTGAAAGGTTTTGTCAGAATTGCATTCATTCCGACTTCCATAATTTTTTCCTTAACCTCGGAAACAAGGGCTGCGGTCAGTGCAATAATGATGACATCTCCGTTGATTCTTTCTGAAGCTCTGATTTTACGACAGACTTCATAACCGTCCATTTCAGGCATCTGAAGATCCAGAAACACAAAATCGAATTCACTCATACTGAGAAATTCGAGAGCCTCAGGTCCGGATGAAGCAAGAACGGCATCAATGCCGATTTTTCCCAGGAGCTGCTTTGCAATCTTCAAATTGACTTTATTGTCATCTACAATCAGAACTTTAAGTTCAGAAATATTTTTAATTATATTATAATTATCAGAAGAATCTCCCTCAATTTTTCCGGAGGGAAGTTCAAAATTGATTTCAAAGAAAACGCTCGTACCTTTTCCCGGAAAACTTTCAATTCTGATCTGACTGCCGAACAGATTCAGCAGTTTTTTTGTGATGGCAAGTCCAAGGCCTGTTCCTCCGAACTTACGGCTCGTGGAGCTGTCTGCCTGACTGAATTCACCGAAAATTGTTTCTATTTTATCAGGGGATATTCCTATTCCCGAATCCCTCACTGTAAAATTTATTCTGACAGAGTTTTCTGACAGTTCGGTCACGTCTGCATATATATCGATTCTGCCGGCTGTCGTAAATTTTATTGAATTTGAAATTAGATTTGTAAATATTTGGGACAGACGGAACGGATCACTGATCACTTTAACAGGCAGGTTCTTATCCAGATGAATATTCATTTCATTTGCTGAGTCCTGAGCTTTAAAGTAAAGAGACTGCTTTATCTTGTTAAGATGTTCTCCAAGGTTTATTTCGACAGATTCCAGTTCAACCTTTCCTGCTTCAATTTTACTGAAATCAAGTATATCATTCACGAGAGTCAGAAGATGTTCTGCTGAAAATGCAAGTATCTGAAGATTATCCTGCTGAGACGGCAGATATTCTTCATTCAGCATAATATGAGTAACTCCTACAAGGGCATTTAAAGGAGTTCTGATTTCGTGACTCATCGTAGAGAGAAAGTCGGATTTGATTCTTGCCAGATTTTCTGCAGCCTCCTTTGCTTTCAAAAGCTCCTGCTCCTTAATGATAATCTCATTAATATCAGTACTGACTGCAAGAATATGCACAGTCCCGTCAGGCATGGTCAACGGAGTCTTCACTGTTCTGTACCAAATTTTTTCACCGTTTGGTCTGGTAAAACTCTCAACAACGGAAACAGTCTGCATTGTTTCAAAAACCTGTCTGTCGATTTCTGCATAATAATCCACTTCTTCATGAACATTATGAACTGCATAATTGCTGTGATTGATAATCTCCTCAGAAGGCATTTCAAAAGCAAGTTCCACCGCTCTGTTTACCAATAGAAACCTGCCTTCCCTGTCTTTCAGAAATATCAGATTCGGATTTGTATTCAGCACATTGTCCAGAATCAGTTTCTGATGATGCAGTTCTCTCTCAGCCTGCACCTGTTCCGAGATGTCTATGGAAAACCCAAGAATTGCCTTTACGCCTTCAGCCAGATCAATTAGACGTTTTCCGCCTAGAAGGAATTTATCATTATAAATTTCTTCCACCCGTGTAACAGTCACACCCTCACTCATTTCAGCTTCTTTATCAAAAGCACGAAGTTTTTCAGCAGTTTCTTTCGGGAAAAAATCAGAGTCCCCCTTTCCGATCATGCTTTCTCTTGTACCGCCGAGAGTCTCGGCCGTTTTAGAATTTACGAAAAGGAAAAGTCCCTTCAGGTCCTTGATGAAAATATTTACCGGAATTGAATCGAGAATCACACTTAATGCAGAATACCTGTCAAAGATAAACTGAGATCTGCCCAGGAATGCATAGAGAAGAAAAGGAACGGCTGCAGCATAATTGAGAAGATGCACCTGACCGGAAAGAATGACAGGAAAAACCTCTGTCAGACTGAGCGAAAATAAAAAAGTAAAAACGGCAGAAGTGAGGAAAATAAGTTTTTTACCTTTTCCGGAAAACTCCTCCCTGCAGAAAAAAATACAGAAGAAAAACCAGAGAAACGAATAGGCCTTCATCTCTCTTTCTCCGAAGGAAACAAGAAATGCAGAGAATAAAGCAGACTCTGTAAAAATGACAAGACTCATTGAATAATACTGTCTTTTGACTGCATTATATGCAAATGCGCAGAATGGAACTGCAAGCAGAAAAAGGATACTGGTAATGGATAATTCTGAAAGAAAGTAAAAAAGTAATCTGTCTGAAAAAAGCAGAATGTACAGAAATATTTTATCCATAATGAGTCTTTTAATTCAATGTACCGTAAAAATCCTTGATTGCAACTAAAAAAGTAAGACTGCTGTACAATATTGAGAAGATTGCAATATAGAATATAATGCACAGGCAAAATCAGTTTTCATATACCTTCTGATATAAGGGAAATTACATAGGGCTGAGCTTTTACAGTCCCGTCTCTCTTTGACTCAATTGTCCAAGGTCAGACTCATCGACTGCCAAGCGATTTGTTCCATTCGAGAAATCGTCAATATCAGTACTAAATTTCTGTACTATTACAAAGAAGCTGCCGACCGCACACACTTGGTAAATTCAGTCTGAGCCCAAAAATCGGGAACTCGAAAAGAAAAAACTGCCTCAGAATTGCATTGACGGCAGAAGCGGCACTGCAGGAAACTAAAAAAGAGCGAAATTATATGAGCGGGTTACGGCGGATCTGCGGCAAGACAGGACAGACCTGCCTGGAAATTCAGGCAGATACAAATGAAAACACATACGGGAAAAGCAATACAAAATATATACAGAAAACAGAAATCAGCACTGCACTGATCATAGATCTGTTTCGAAGAGCTGTATACGGAAAAACTGAATGAGGACAAACGAAAAAAAAAGAAAGATCATGATTGTCGATGATGAACCGATAAATCTTATGGTTCTGAATGAAACACTGAAAGGCCCTTATGATCTGAGTCTGATAGACGGAGGAGCAAAAGCGGTCGAAGAAGCAAAAAAAAATCTTCCTGACCTGATTCTTCTGGACGTGATGATGCCCGACATCAGCGGGCATGAAGTGTGCAGGATACTAAAAAGTGATCCGAATACAAAACATATCCCGATCATCTTTGTTTCTGCAATGTCGGAAATTAAGGATGAAGCATTCGGGTTTTCTCTAGGTGCTGTTGACTATATCACAAAACCTGTCAGGCCGGCAGTTGTATCAGCCAGAGTAAAAAACCATCTCTCCCTTGTCAGAATGGAAGAACTGGAAAGAACTCAGCTTCAGATTATTCAGAGTCTCGGATACGCAGCTGAATACAAAGACGATGATACAGGACAGCATGTGGTCAGAATGAGTCATTACTGCAGAATCATAGCAGAAAATGCTGGACTGAGTGAGAGCCGAGTAGAAGAAATTTTCCGGACAGCTCCAATGCATGATATTGGGAAAATAGGCATTCCTGACGGTATACTGAAAAAAAATGGAAAACTGGATGCAAATGAATGGGAAATAATGAAAAATCATCCTCTCATCGGAGCAAAGATCATCGGTGATCACTCGGAAGGGCTTCTCAAGACAGCCAGAATGATTTCACTTTCTCATCATGAAAAATGGGACGGATCAGGTTATCCGTACGGTCTGAAAAAAGAAGAAATCTGCATTGAAGGAAGAATCACTGCAATTGCAGATGTATTCGATGCGCTCACATCGGCACGTCCCTATAAAAAACCCTGGCCTGTAGAAGAAGCAGTTCAGTATCTGCAGAATGAATCAGGAAAACATTTTGATGCAGAGCTTGTTCAGATTTTTCTCAAAGAACTGCCTTCCATAATTGAAATAAGTCAAAGATGGAAGGAATCTTCTGAAAAATAAAAAACTGACTAACCTACTCACTTCGTGCGTAGGTTAGTCAGGGACGCAGTGAGCCTGCAGGCGGCCCTAAGGTCTCGCAAACCTGGAAGCTGCTAGATTTTCCTAATGCACTTATGAAATTACAGATTCCAGATATCACATCTCATTTGCGTAAGGTGAGTTATTTCATCTCATTTAAGCTCCAGTCATATTCAGTATACTTTATTTTTGCACTGTCAGGGATACTGACCTTCAAATAGATGCGTAAAAAAGGAATCAGTCCCTGTTTTTCAAAATCTTTCCTGAACCAGTCGAATATAGAAGATATATACAATGTATTTTCCTTTTCAGAATAATAGTTTCTCCTCCCGTCATTCAGAAATTTTGAGGCAGCATTCTCCATCTGAACATTCAGTTTTTTTCCAGTATAAACTTCATTTTGAAGATGAGGACAGCCTATGGAGGCGCACACTATAGTAAAATGAATTCTTGGTTCTCCAAAATCAGTCCGGAGCCTGGAATGTTCAATCCAGTCCAGATTCCGTTCCTCTCCTAGAAGTCTGAAGAATTTCTCCTTCCAGGCCGCTCCTGGAAGAAAGCCGATTTTTCGAATGCTTTTCAGAGGATAATTCCGCAGTATCAGTTCAAGAGTATAGGCATTATAGGCATTGATAAGAAATGCCATCTTATCCTCACGACTGAAACCGTTATACTCAGACTGACTGACGGAAGAAATTTCCTCAAGATATTTTTTCAGACTCTCCCTGTCTTTCTGAAGTCCTTTATAACTGACAAGTCCGTTCTGTACATATTTTTTCAGAAGGGCATCAAATTTGGAATGGCCCTGATCAAACGCATACAGTGTATTTACAAAAACAATTGATATCATTATAATATACTTCATCATCCCCTCCTCCAGGAATGAAACTTCTGCAGAAAATTCAGCAGTTTTTCAGGTTTATGCTTTTTTTTCCAGTTCCCTGCGACATATTTATTTGCTTCTGACATTGTCGGATAGGAGTGAATCGTTCCTAAAACTTTATTCAGACCTATTCCGTATTTCATGGCGAGAACATATTCTGCAAGTATCTCTCCTGCAGAAAGACCTGCAATCGTTACACCAAGAATCCTGTCATTTCCCTTTTCAGTCAGAACCTGAATAAATCCTCTTGCTTCTCCTTCAGTAACTGCTCTGTCAAGTTCGCCTATGTCATATTCCGTCTTTTCAAATTCAATTCCACTTTCCTTTGCTTCCTTCTCCGAAAACCCTACCCGGCCAATTTCAGGATCAGTGTACACAGTCCTTGGAATGACTCTATAATCGACCTTGAACTTTTTTGCAAATCCGAAAAGTGCATTGACTGCTGCATACCAGGCCTGATGAGCCGCCGTATGAGTAAACTGATATGGACCGGCTGCATCACCGCATACAAATATATTCGGAAAATTTGTCTGCAGATAAGAATTCACTTCAACTGTTCCTCTGGCTGTGAGTCTTATTCCGAGTTCCTCCAGTCCGAAACCTTCTGTTCTCGCTTTTCTTCCCGTACAGATCATCACCTCATCGAAATATATTTCATTTATTTTATCATTACATTGAATCTTTACTCTTTTTCCCAGAAGATTTTTTTCAAACTGCAGAATCTTCGCGGAAACAATCATCTCAATGCCTTCTTCTCTGAAAACATCAGAAAGAAGAGAGGATACCTTGACATCTTCCGAAGGAAGGATCTGTTCTGCCGTTTCAAGGAGAATGACTTTCGAACCTAGACGGGAAAATGCCTGAGCCAGTTCACATCCGATCGCCCCAGCCCCGACCACAAGAAAAATCTTAGGGAGTTTTTTCAGACTCCAGAGGGTTTCCGAACTTAAATAACCGACATCCTTGATTCCGGGAATATCTGGAATAAACGGCTCCGCACCGGATGCGATTACTATATTTTTTGCAGTAATTTTTCGTTCACCGATCTGAATCTCAAATGGAGAGAGCAGTTTTGCATCACCTCGAACACATTCCACTCCCATCCCGGAATAACGTTCAATGGAATCATTCGGTTCAATTTTTCGAATTACGGAATGAACCCTGTCCATAATCTTTGAGAAATCAAAATCTATTTTCGCCGAATTCAGTCCGTACTGCTCCGCCTTTTTTGCCAGATGAATTTTTTTCGCGACGGAAAGAAGCGTCTTGGAAGGAACACAGCCGGTATTCAGACAGTCTCCTCCCATTTTATTTTTTTCAATCAGCAGAGTCTTGGCTCTGACTGTCGCACCGATGTATGAAGTTACAAGTCCTGCTGCACCCGCACCTATGACAGCTATATTATAATCGAATTTATCAGGTTTTTTATATTTTGAATAAATTTTCCGTGTCTTGAGAAAACTCAGAAAAAACTTTGCAGCCAGGGGAAGAATTCCGAGAGCCGCAAAGGATATCATTAAAGCGGGAGACAAAATATCCTTTGGAGAATTCAGTAATGCAATCTGAGTTCCTGCATTCACATAGACGAATGTTCCAGGAATCATCCCAATCTGGCTCACGGTATAAAATGAGCCTAGAGAAATTTCCGTCAGCCCCATCAGCAGATTGATCAGAAAAAAAGGAAAGGCAGGTACAAGGCGAAGAGACAGCAGATAAAGTTTTCCGTCTTCCCTGATCCCGGAATTTACCGACTCCATCTGCCCTTGAAATTTTTTCTCGACTGATTCTCGGAAAAGGTATCTGGATACAAGAAAACTGAGAGACGCTCCTATTGTGCTTGCAAATGAGACCAGAAGAAAACCTTTCCAGATTCCAAATATTGCGCCTGCACTCAGGGTCAGAACTGTCGCGCCTGGGACCGAAAATGCGGCAGAAAATACATAAATCAGAAAATAAGAAACACTGAAAACCGTTTCATTTGACTGATATAGTCCCAATAAAGAATCTCTTTCCTGCCTGAGATATTCAAAACTCAAGTAATCCTGCAGATGAAATTTATGAAACAAAATAAAACCTGTGACAATCATTACTGCTATCAATATTTTTTTGCTGAGTTTTCCCATACTTCTTTTCCTTAAAATCAGTTCTTTGAATCTGCTGAAAGCCGATCGTATTTCTGTCTTTTTACGCCGAACTCATTTCTGCACAGTCTCTGTAGTGATTACAGACTCCATTTTTCATGCCGATAAATAAAATACACCTGAAAATTAGGAGCATTTATGAAAACGATACTTTCATTATTCTGTCTTTCTGCAATAATTCTTTCAGCAGATACAGTCTCATATAAAAACGGAAAAGAAGATAAAAACGTAAAAGTCATAATCGGCAAGGCCTCAGTTACCGTCTTTTTTGAAAATGGAAAAACGAAAGAAGTGTCAAAGCATGACTTGAAAAAATGGAAAAAGGAAAATGTTGTATGGAAAGCCAAACCTGCGCCTGCAAAAACTCCGGCCAAGACACCCGCAAAAACAGCACCTCCTGCCAAAGTACCGGAAAAAGCGGAAACATCAGTCGAAATAGAAAAATCCGGGGAGAATACATATCTCTGCAGGCTGAAGACATTTGAAGGAAATTCAGAAGTCCCTGACGAGAAAAAAAGAGTTTATAAAATTGCTTTTGAGAAATCCAAACTTCTGTTTCTGTATACCGAAGCAGAATGTTTTATTGAATTTAAAAAGCCTAATGACAATGTAAAACTCTTTTTCCGTTATCTCGATCAGAATGGAAATGTGATTTCAGAAAATGCACATGAAGCCGAAATCAGCACAAAAAATGAAAGTTTTTCTTACGTCACTGGGTACGGTTTTGATGAAAAAGACGGCTGGAATGCAGGCAGATACAAAATAGAATTCTATCTTAACGATGAACTTCTCGACACGCTGGAAGTGGCAGTAAAATAGGTGTTTGTGCCTATGCCCATATAGGTATAATTTCTGATTAAGAAGGAATCAGTATGCAAAACAGATGATCTTCCGATAATATATTAAGCAGACCCTGATCTTAGAGTCAGCTTATATTTGGAGGATCATATATAATGAAGAATGAAAAAAACTTTCCTGCAATAAAATTTTTTCCCATTTTTTTCTTTGCAGTTTCAGCAGTACTGCTCCACTCCTGTGCATCCGCACCGCCTCCTAAACCGAAGGAGCCGGAATGTGAAATCTGCAAGAACAGGCTCCCGCCTGCTGTACCGAAATATGAATCCAAAGAAAATAAGATATTCAGAGAGAAAGTCAGAGATGCCTGCTATATTGACAATTCTTCCGTATCATACACAGCAAAGGAATCTTTCGACAAGGCACTCATTGAAAAATGGAATCAGGAATTTGAATGGAGAGACACGACAGACGGAAATGTCTGGTTTGGAGGACTCGGAAAACAGGCAGACAATGTTCTTGAAGAATCATTAAAAAATGATTCCTCCGGTTCCTATAAAAATTATATGATCATGCTTGCACTTGCAGGCAGAAAAAAAGACAAGAAAGACAAGGACGGTGCAGTCTCAGTGCTCAGTCAGCACAAGGACAGATTTCCTTCCAAAACTCAGGATATTGAAGAACTGATTTCCATACTTTCAGAAAATGACAATGCTGAACTGACAAGACCGGAAGATCTAGGAGCAGTTACAGCAGATGAGTATTCTCCTGTGCCGAATCTTACTGAAAACAGACTGCTGTTCACTGCTTTCGGAAAAAAAGGAGGTATCTGGGGAGAAGATCTTTGGGTTTCAGAATACAGCCAGGAAACAAAAAAATGGAGTCCCCCTTCTCTGTTTTCAGACATCAGCACAGACTCTCATGAAGCATCTTTGGATATTTCCTCAGACGGAACTGAGATTTACGCATTTGGAAATTATCCGGGCGGTCCTGGAGGCGGAGATATTTTCAAGACAGAACAGAATTGGGCAGAACAGAAATGGAATATGCCGAAAGCCCTCCCGTCTCCAATCAACACAAACTGTTTTGAATCTGATATCGCTGGAACCCCTGACAAGAAATATGCGCTTTTTGTAAGTGACCGACCAGGCGGTCTTTATGAATATCACCCGAAGAATACAATGTATGCCGGAAACGGCTGGGGAAATACGGATATCTATATATTCGAAATAAAAGAAGACGGAACTTTTGGAGAACCGAAAAGTCTAGGGCCGATGATCAACACTCCGGGAGCAGAAAGAACTCCCTTTCTTCACCCTGACGGAAAAACTCTTTACTTCAGTTCAGACGGACACAATGGGTTCGGAGGACTGGATCTCTTTAAATCGGAAAGGCTGGACGATACTTGGCAGAACTGGTCAAAACCGGTCAATCTGGGCAGATCATTGAATTCTTCTTCCGACAACTGGGGATTCCGTGCTTCCGTAAAAACAGAAACAGGATACATATCTTCGGGAACAGCAGATTCCGAATTCACCTCAATTCAGAAAGTTTCTCCCCTTCCGGAAAGAGCAAAACCGTTCGGAAGCACTGTTATAGTAAAAGGCAGAATTGCAGATAAAAAAGGAAGAGCTGTTTCTGCAGTGCTTACATTCAAGGATAAAAAAACAGGAAGAACAATAGGTGTATTCAAGAATCGTCTGAAGACAGGTGAGTTTGAAGCCCCTCTTCCCATTGGAGGAAAGTATGTATATGAAATCAAGACAAATAATTATAAATCATCTGAACTCAATGCAGACCTGAGCAGAAACAGATCATTCGCAGAAGTTCCCCTGAAGCTCCCTTCAGTTCCTTCAGACGGTCCAAAGAATCTGACCTCATTTGCCATTCTGTTTGCAGGCGGCAGAGATAAAATCCTTGCTGATTCTGCATCTGAGCTCGAAGAAGCTGTGACATTTATTCAGAAAAATCATCCTGATTCCATTATTGAAATCCAAGGTTATACAGCCAAGTCCCTAGGTGTGCCTGAATCTGAAAACATTAGACTGAGTAAAAAAAGAGCTGAATCCATTCTGAATCATTTAGTCAAAAAAGGATTTAAGAAGGAGAAATTCAAGACAGTCGGTATGGGATCGGCAAATCCTGCTGCAGAAAATACATCTGAAGAAGGAAGACAGCAGAACAGAAGGGCTGTATTTGAAGAGAAGAAATAATCTTCTTTACTCTGCAGGTTGTCAAGAAATTCTGGATTTATGAATCAGATACCGGAACTTCTGATGCCTGCGGGCAATCTGGAAAAATTGGAGCTTGCATATATCTACGGTGCAGATGCTGTGTATTGCGGAGTACCTAGATACTCACTTCGTGCAAGAGAAAATGAATTCACTCTGGAACATCTGGAAAAGGCTGTACAGTTTGCACACAGTCTGAATAAGAAAATCTATTTTACAGTGAATTCATTTCCTCGAAATTCAAAACTTCCCAGCTACCCCAAATATCTGAAAGAGATGGCAAGACTCCGTCCTGACGGTTTCATTATGGCAGATCCCGGAATGATTTATCTCACTAAAGAGTCTGCACCTGAAATCGATATCCATATTTCTGTTCAGGCAAATACAATGAACTATGCTGCAGTCAAGTTCTGGAAATCAGTCGGTGCAACAAGAGTCATTCTTTCGCGTGAATTAAGCATATCTGAAATCAAAGAAATCAAAGATCATGTACCTGAAATGGAAATTGAAGTTTTTGTACATGGAGCAGTCTGCATTGCACACAGCGGAAGATGTCTGATGAGCAATTATTTTACAAACAGAGATGCAAATCAGGGAGCCTGCAATAATGCCTGCAGAGACAAACATCAGGTCTTTGTAAAAAATATGAGACAGCACAATGAAGAAATGGAAATCATCGAAGATGATGAAGACGGTACATTTCTGATGAATTCAAAAGACCTTCGCGCCATCCAGTATCTGAAAGAAATTTCCGAAGCAGGCGTGGATTCCGTCAAGGTGGAAGGAAGAACTAAAAACGACTACTATGTTGCACTTGTTGCAAGAGCATACAGAAAGGCTCTCGATGATCTGCGCGACGGAAAAAACTTTGATGAACATCTTCTCTCTGATCTCGACAAGGTAGCATCCAGAAGATATTTCTCAGGATTCCTTACAAGAGGAATGGAGGAAAAGGTTCCCCTGGAAGAACAGAATTTTCAGAACTATGAAGTCGGTCACAGTTTTCTTCAGTCACAGATGTTTGCAGGTGTCGTGAAAGAATTTTC
>JBPOJG010000037.1:0-28674 GCA_052033835.1 Spirochaetota bacterium | reverse complement strand
CTTTTCAATATCTTTCTCTTCCTGAAGATTGATTCGGATTACTCTTCTCTTGCCCACATTATACCATTCGTACAAACTGATCTGAATACTTTACTCTTTTATTTTCTAGGCTGATAGGTTACGAACTGCATTGTCCGGTGAGAGGTATATATCGCATAAATGCTCAATTGTTCTCATCATTCCAGATGATATATTTCCTTGGTGAATAAGTGTCTTAATACCCTTTTCTTTTATGTAGAGATTAACAAGATTTGTTCCATTTCCAGTTGGCTCTTCTCTGATAACCAAATTTTCCACTTGTGGAAAAATTTCCTTAAGTTTATTCTTGATTGTCTTGAAAATATATAAATTATTTTTTTCAACCAGCAATATTTTTAACATAAAGTTGATATCTGAATTTTTTACATTAATTAAGCTTTTATAAATCTTATCCTTACTATTGATAGATTTTGGTATTAAATTAGAAAGTTCAACTAGATTTCTAGAAATATCTCTAAATATAATTTTAGAGAACCCTTCGTAAGCTTTTCTAATTTTATCTTCATTTAATAAATTTATTATGCTCTGGTGTGGTGAAAGTTTTGGTATTTCTTTTTGCTGATATAGAATTTTTGATTCATCTCTTTCAACAACTGATTCATCTCCAATTTTTAATTTTTCTTTTATTATCTTAGGAAGTTGTTTTATTAGTTCCTTTGAGTTTTGATTTTGAGTTATCCGACGGAAAAAACTATTTCCTTTTTGGATTTGTAATTTTTCGGTTTCGCCTTCCCATTCATAGGTGAATCCCTTATCAATTTCAAATTTTATTTTCCATTGTAACCCGTTAATGGATTTACCTAGTGCCATACCTTTTAAATTTAAAATTGCTTGTAGAATTTTAGTTTTACCAACTCCAGAAATTCCAACGAGTAGATTCAAATCTGAGAATTCGGTGGTTTTTAACTTCCAGTCTAAAATTTTGTCGTGGTATTCAAGTTCTAATATTTTCATTTTTTCTCTCTTTGTTACCGTAAGATTAATCAATAAAATTAACCTTTTTTCTTGCTGCAGACCCTGCTTTGTCTGCATGATTCACAGTGTGCAGGAGCAGATGTTTTTGTAAATTCATTTGAACGGATTTTGTCGGCGGCAGAAATGATATTTTCGCGGGTTGTATCCAGGTGTGAATCTTCCAGTTTTTGTTTGTGTGGACGATTTTCGTCCAGATTATAAACAGATAGAAAATCAGCGCGTTCACCGGTTAATTCCTTATATCCCATAGCGTAGAGCATAAGCTGATCCATCGAAATGGAAAACGTCTGTGCATCTTTTGCGGATTTAAAATCTATGATTGTGGTTTCCACTGTCCCATCCAGATTTTTCTTTTTGACTAGATCAATTCTGCCGTTCACTAGAATCCCATCTCCCAAGGGGATCTCTATATCTTTTTCTGCGAATTCTATATCCTTGAAAGAATTCTTATTTTCTTTGTAGTATATCTCAACAGACTCCTTTGCACTTTGCAGCATACTCTCATATATTTTTCCATCCGGATTTGCATAGGGCAGATAATAGTGCATATCCAGCAGGCTGTCTATCTGTTCAAAGGAAACCTGCTTTCCATCCAAGAATTGTCTATGTATGTCCATAAGAGTATTGTGAACGGCCTTGCCATGACCAAGCCGCATATTCAATGGCTGAATAAATCCATACATACTCGAAAGCTTAAAACGATACGGACATTCAAAATAATCTTTCAGCAGACTGAAGTTCAAAAATATATTTGCTGTTTCTTTCTTCGGTTCAGGTGCTGCTGTCGGGCGTGCAGAATAACTAGGATTAATATCTGTATAAATATAATCTGCATGACTTATTTCTTTGCAGAATATAGATTCTTTTTGGTAAAGATTATTTTCAGGAACAGGAGCTCTAGTGACGTAAAGAAATTTTTGCGAACGAGTGAGGGCAACGTAAAACAGCCGTCTTTCATCTTCGTTGTTTTCTTTATCGCCTTTGTACCGTTCATAATTTTTTACAAACAGTGGAATTTCTTCCTTGAATTTTGACCATACGGACGCACCGCCCTGTCCTTTGGTCGGAAAATAGTTTCGATTCATTCCGGGAATGAAGACTACAGGATATTCCAGCCCTTTTGCCTGATGCACAGTCATAATCGTCACTGCATTTGGAGTTTTGAAAGTATTGTTCAGCCACCCTTCAGGATAATAGTCTTTTGCTGCATATATTATGAAATTCAAAAAATTATTCAGTTTGCTCTGAGGAGCACTGTTGTAGTGAATCGTTTCAAAATCATCAATGACCTGACTGAACTGTCCCAGATTGTAAAATTTGATTTCAGAAAAATAAAACTGGTTCTGCGGTTCTACATTGTTCACGGAAATGGAATCCTCAGTTATCCCGGCAATTTCCATAAATTCCTGAAAAATATCCTGCAGGCAAAATGTATCAAAAAACTGATTCTTTTTAGGACGACTCTGTTCCAGGAAATGAACTGCACTGGCAAAATTCCGATCATCGATTTTAATGCCGGCAGCATCCCATAAATCTTTTACAACACCGGAGTCCAGTTTGTCCGCGAGAAATTCAAAGATAGATTTTGCTGCTTTCACTTCGGCAGTTTCGAATAACTGACTCACTCCGCTGACGATAAATGGGATATTTGTTTTTTCTAATTTATCCTTAATGTCTGCGGCTTTGCTCCAGGCCCGAACGAGGATGCTGAAATCTCCATAATCGAGCCCTCGTTGAGAATCCTTATCTTGAAAAGAAATCCCTCTTAGTTTATGAATCTGGCTGATCAGAAAATCTGTTTCTGCATCTGGATCTTCAAAGGAATTAAAAAGCACATCTCCTCGTTCATATTTCAGTTTTCCTGCAGCCTTCATCTCTTTGGCTTTTCGTTCCTGATTGTGCTCAATTAATTTCAAAGCCACAGACACAACAGCAGGAGTGCTTCTGTGATTGTCCTCCAGTTTAATGATTTCCACATTATTGTATCTTTTTTCAAAACTGAGAATATTCTGCAGATCACTGCCTCTCCACTGATAAATTGTCTGATCATCATCTCCGACAACACAGATATTTGCCCCCAGAGAATATAAATGGTATATAATCTTTTCCTGAACCGGATTTACATCCTGGTATTCATCCACAACAAGATATTTTATCTTTTCTTTCAGTCTGGAATTCAGTTCTTTATTGCAGGTCAGCTGATTCAGAAGTTCACTCAGTACCATTGTAAAATCAAAATAACAGTTCCTTCTTAAAAGCCTTTCGTATTTATCCAAAGCATCTTTGATTTGCTCTGGAACCTGATCGTGATGAATTTCCGATTCCCGCAGAATTGTCATCAGCTGGATATAGATCTTTGTATCTGTAAAAATCTTCAAACCCAAATCTTTCATTCCGGAAGCAGGTCTGTCAGTGCTGGAATAATAGTATCTGTCCAAAAGCAGTTTCAGTTTGATTTCATCCAATACTCCGAACTTCTGGTATTCCAAAATGTATTCCTGAAGAATCTTCAGACACCAGGCATGAATGGTTCCGACAAACAGTTCTGCCATTCCGAGCCTCTTTAACCCTTCCTCTTCTGCAATTCGGAGAATTCTATTTTTCAGCTCAACGGCAGCCTTTTCTGTATAAGTGAATGCTACGATATTTCCTGGCGAGACTTCAGGATTTCTAAGAATATTCACAATTCTTTTAGAAATCACCTGCGTCTTTCCTGATCCTGCACATGCAATGATCTGCAGGTTTTTATTCAGGGTATTGATGGCCCGAAGCTGTTCTTCTGTATATTGCATAAACGTTTATATTTCAAATTTTCATTTTATCTTTGTTTTTACAATGAATTTTTAATAAGACTACAGGATTCAACGCAACTGTGGATCTGCGCTACCTCTGGATGAGACAGAAACGTCTGCAAGGTTCGCATTTTGCAAATGATGAGAATTCAAAAGGCTTCAACGATCTTGTGATCGCCGGCAAAGTAGATCCTTGTCTTTCCAAAACATTCAAGTTCGAAGAAACAGCTCTCTCCCACCAGCTGATGAGAGAAAACAAACACCCTCACGGAAACATGTCCATTCTTGTAGGAGCTCCTAAAGAAGGACTCGGCAAGAGCTGATTTTTAAGTATCAAAACCGCTTCTCGGAAACGGGGGGCGGTTTTTTTGTGTCTGCACCTTGACCTTTGTTTTGGTTCTTCTCATTACAGTAACGGTGTGCTTGGGAGGAAGTGTCTGTCTGGGTTTTTCTTTCCCGATATCAGCGCCCAGTCTGCATAAGCTTGGTTTTGCGCCTGTGTTCGGGGCTGAACGGATAAAAGCTTCTTCCTTGATTATACCTTTATGGTGACCCATCATAGCCACGTCTTTCCCTCAACTTGGTATTTTCCTTCCAGATTGACCGGTCACCCCTCACCGGACAAAGTATAATTGACTATAGTACCTGAGAGAGACAGGGACCGCCAAGGCCTGATTCCGCTTTCCAGCCTGTTTCAGATGTCCATAAGCCCGAAAAATCATCAGCCGAAATTTCCAAAGCACCCATTGTCAGTGCAATCACAAATAAAGTTTTTATTCTATAATGATTATTTATATGCTCCAATTGCGGAACCTGCAGTTCTTAAATTTCCGTCTCTGTCGAAGCTGTCACCGCAGGTTCCATTGATACTGGCTACTGCGGGTGCGCCCATTGCAGTTGAAATTCCCGGAGGGGTTGCACCGCCTAGATGAAAATCGTTTGAGGCAGGATTTATAAATACCGGAGCAAGATTCGTATTACTCGCTCCAGGAGGACTTGCAAGAGGAGTTCCGCAGGCTGCCTGCGCGAAATTACCTGCACAGATCTGAGTCAAATTTACATTGCCCGGCTGCTCAATATATAAACTGTTGCATAATGATACATTATTTGTATCAAGAGCTGTATATGTAACAGAAACCAGTTCATTCATACAAGTTGTATTGCCTGCGAATCCTGATGCACCGGAAATTAAATTGTATTTAAAATCGTAGGAAAAAACTCCGCCGGAAGCAAATGCAACTGGATCCACTGTCCCTGCAGACTGCCCTCCGATAATTGTATTTCCATAAAACTGCACTGTCGCATTGCTAAGTGAACCTATATTCAGAGTGGTCGGAGTGGCTGCAACAGTACTAGTTCCTCCGACTAGGACATTGCTGCAGAGTTTTACTGCATTTGCAGTCGATCCTAAATCCAGGGTTCTTAAAGTCCCGTTCCCTGACCCGACTGTAAATGTATTTCTTTTTAATGTTCCTCCCGTGTTCAGAATCATGGCTCGGACTGCAGCTGTCGCATTGACCGAATCTCCCCCTTTCATTGTATTGCCGTTGATTACTGTTCCTGCCGCCCCGGATGAAAGCACATAGGCTCCAGCTTGAATGCAGCTTGATCCTATGCAGGGAAACACCGAAAATGTATTGCCTGTCATCGCAATACCGGAAGTAGAACCGGATATATAAAACCCTGCTGTATTGCAGGCGGCCCCCGTGCAGCTTCCTGCTGTGACAGTATTTCCGGAAACAGTCAGTCCCTGATTAATTGTATACTTGATGCCGATAGATTCCGTCAGTGCAGTTCCTGTCGTAATTGTATTCCCGCTTATAGTAACGATACCTCCTCCTCCCGATGTAAAGATTCCTCTGGATACGCAGCCTGCATTTGGACAGTCCCCGGAGCTGATAGTATTTGACTCAAATGTCGGAAATGATGCATTTGAGTCGATACCTACAGTGGAAGCGCATATACCGGCACTGCATCCTGCAAGTGTGATTGTATTTCCTGAAGCGACTGAATTTGCATTTACACGAATCCCAGTCACAGATGTTCCAGGCCATAGTCCGAATGTAATTTTATTATTGCTCCATGTATGAGTTGTGGCAGTTGAATTTCTGATTCCGAATAGACCTCCGGATGATCCGGCAGAGGTAATTTCATTCTCTGAGACTGCTGCACCCGCAGCTGTGCCTGCAAGTTCTATGCCCGCACTGTTCGCTGTCCCATTGCCTGCAGTAATCTTATTCTTGTATATCACAGCTCCGGTACCTGCACTGTGGTATATGGCATATCCGTTTGTACCTGTTCCGTTTGAGACTGTATTTTCTGAAACAATGAATCCGTCGGTTCCTGCAAATGCAATACCGACACCTATAGAGTCTCCTCCCGTATTGCTTCCGCCTTGAATTGTATTTTGGTATAGAGTGATTTTTCCGTTAATAGTTCCTGCGGGATAAAAACCTGCACTGTTTACAGAAGCAGTTCCTCCAATAATGCTGCTCAGTGATACAGTAAGATCACTCCCGAAAGATGACCCATTATAACATATCCCAAATCTCGAAGTAGATGCTGCAATGCTGTCAGATCCGGAAAAGCTGGAATTGTACAATGATATCTTGCCAGCATTATTTGCTCCGATAAATCCTGCAGAACTGAATGAAGCAGAACTCATTCTGTCTAAGGTAATGGTATTCCGTATTGAAAAACCGGCTCCTGCAGAAATGCTCGAAAAACTCAAAGGCCCTCCGTATGAGCCTGCCGTGCCTGATGCAGGTCCTTTGATAATGATCCCATCCACAATGCTTTTTTCCTTTGCACCTGTATAACTGTCAAATCTCAGAGTGCCATATGGAACCCCGGCAATTCCTGTCACCGATGCCGAACTGTCTTCAATGATCGTATCGTAAGGAGCGAGCATTGTCTTGTCTGCTCTTCTTGCTCTCCAGTCAGAAGGATCAAATCCTCCGAATATGCTGACGTTGGGCGGCACTGGTATACTGGATGATACAGAATAATTACCTCCTTTTGCTGCAACGGCACAGGCTCCGGGACAGGCTGAATAGGCTGTCTGTACTGCTTTCAGAAATGTCAGGAGAGGTGATTCCGTTGTACCGGCATTTGCATCATTTCCCGAAGCAGACAGATATGTGACTGTGTCAGCCACAAATGCGGGCACACCTGTCCCCTCTGCCGCAAGAGATATTCCTTTTGCATCCCTGCATACCCCTGAATTGATATAATTGACTGTCTCCAGATTCACAGGCCATCCGATACTGTCTGGAGTGAAATAAATTGTTTTTTTATCCTCTGAAAGAGAGACCGATGCATTGACTGCCGTACCGTTGAATGTGATCTGACAGTCCTTGCTCATCTCGGAATCCATTGTAAATCCAAGTTTTCGAGTTTTGGCAATGACCACAGGTGCCAACGTAGATGTTGATATAAAGTCGGCAGAAACAAATTTAGCTCCTGCTGTCGATGCAAACAAAAACCCAAGCAGATTTGAATAATGCCCGGCCTTTCTGCCGAATTTAGTATCGCAGTTAAATATAAGTGCGAATATAAAAAAGGATATTATGACTCTCATTCCTGTATCCCTGCTTTTACTTTCACATCGATTACTGACGGTTTTAATCCGGCTATGTGAGGAAGCTGAAAAGTATTCCGAAACCATAGCTCAATAATTTTTTTTCGTTCATCCAAACCCAAAGCCGGAATCAGAAGGACCTTTTGAGTCTCATTTCCGAAAATTTTCAGAAAAGCATTAGCGATTTTGGAATCAGCAAATTTCACAGACCCAGTTTAGCATATTTACTGAGCTTTGTCAAGAGTATTGAATTCAATTTTTCTGTCATAATCATAAATTGCAGGTAACTGCAGTAGAAAGAAGATATATGAGGCTGTGTAAAAGCTCCGGTTCAATGCAGAGTTCAAAACAATTTCTGCTTGCTCCGTCCGTTCCAAACACCAAAACTGTTGTAAGAGAAGACTTGATCAAAGGAATTCTATCAAACTTAAATTCAACAGCCAGAGACTATGGAATTGAACTGCAGGAAGAGAGTTATGATTTAAGATTTAAGGAACTGATTGAGAAACTTTCCAAAATCGGAAAAATTGTAATCCTGATCGATGAATATGACAAGCCGATCATTGACCAATTGACGAAACCCGAACTCGCGATCGAGATGCGGGAAATCCTGAAAGGATTTTACACAATAATCAAAGCAAGTGATGAATACATTAGATTTGCATTATTGAATGGATGCTCAGCATTTTTCTACTTGCGAGATCGAGCACTTGGAACCGATCCCTCTTTTGTTTCAAACCGGATATCTTACCATCAAGGAAATCCAAAAGGATCTGGACAGTTATGTATTGGGCTATCCGAATTATGAAGTAAAAAACTCATTCACAAAATCCCTATCAATGAGTATCGCCAATATAAAGGATGACAGCATTGTAAACGGTCTGATTCGCTCGCTTAGAGAAAGAAATTTTGAGAACTTCTTTGAGTTCCTGAGAAAACTGTTTGCGAACATAAATTATGATCTGCATATTCCTCAGTAGAAATATTATCAGACCATTTTTTATCTGATCTTCACATTGATCGGATTGAAAGTATCCGCCGAAGTAAAAACAAACATTGGCACAGATCAAAAGGAAAAAATATTTTATCCCGTCATCCGCAGAGACGTATAACAATTCGTCTCTGCAGGAATTATATTTATTCGGAGTGGAATTCACCGACAAAAATGTCGGTGAATGGGCAATGGAGCAGGTTCAATAAGAACCGTACAAAGTACTGACATCTGCTGCCGAGAGAGCGGAACTGTAAACCCGCAGTTCATCCATTTGACCGGAATATCGGTCTGTCACAGAAGAAAAAATTGCACCGAGTCTATGCAGAGGATAACCGAGTCCAATTGCACTGGCTGTATTCAGACTGCTGCTGAAAACTCCATTGATATAAAGTTTTACTATAGAACCGTCTGATGTTACAGTGATATGTGTCCACGTATTGAGTGCAAGGGCAGTCGTACCGAAAGAATCATCTGCCAATCTGGTCACACCTACATATCCAGTGCTCTGTTTTGCCTTGATGCTCCACCATGCTGATGAGCCTGCAATGATTGCCTGAGACGCATCTCCCCCGGAAACGGGATATAACCATACTGCAACTGTCCAAGGAGGTGCCTGATCCTGCTTGGCTGTCACTGTTGCACCGGAAAGATTATAATAAGTTGTTCCGTTGAATGAAAGTGAACTTCCGTTTCCATTGTATCCGGTTGTGTAGGTATTTGTTCCGCCGGCCAATGTCAGTGAAGCAGTTCCCACATTGGGCGTGAGGCTGTTTTCAAAGGCCCAGTGCAGAATGAGACTTGCAGTGCTTGAACATCCGATTTTCACATTTGTAACGCTGCCTGCAGCAGTGCCTGTTCCATTCGTAACTGTGCATAACATTCCGCTCGGCTGTGTCTGTATTGTGATACTGTAGGTTGATCCTGCTTCCACTTTTGCATTCATCGTAAATACAGTCGCACCGGAACTGACGGATGTAGGATCTCCTCCGTTGTTCAGAAGGACAAGACCGGCTGCAGTCAGTCCAGAAACCGTACCGCCGACCGTCAAGGAAGCATCTCCGTAACTGATGGGAGCATTGTCCACAAAACTCACCAGAGAGGAAATCTGTGTTGTATCAAAACTGGCAGGGACTGCACCTGAGCCGATATTGAGTTTTCCGCCTTCCTGAAAATAAGTCTGTATGGAAGGGATGAGCACTGAAGTGAGCGGTGTGGAAGAGAAGGTCAGCTGACTTGAACCGGAACCGATTGTGATCGACTGACCGTTTGCATCTTTTCCGTCAAAGACTCCGTCAGCAAAATCACTGGCAAGTGCATCCATAATTGCATCCAGACTGTCGAGAGAACTGCCTGATTTATATTTGTTCGCCATCTGAGAAAAACCCATAAGAATTGTAACGAACTTTGCAGAAAGTGAACTGGATGGATTCTGCAGATCAATCAGAATGTCTTCGAGTTCCGGAATGCTGGTGTCATTTGCAGAAAGACCTTTGGAAAAACCTTTGTTCAGACCGAACCGAATCACGAGTTCCTTACTTGCCCTTGTATGGAGTTTGGAAACGTCCGTGCCTGCGCCGCTCTTCATCAGATACTGAATCCGTTTCGTAAGCATTCTGGAAAATGGAGAAAGCATAAAATTGGATTTTTTATTAGCAGTGAACTTACTTTCTGGATAAATTGTAGTAATCTGAAACTTCGAACTGGCCGGAAGAGAAATTTCTGTCCCCGACTTTTCATCATACATTGCAGTTGTTCCCTGAGAATTTGGACCAACGACGAGACAGTAGGCTCCTCCTTTCTTGCCGAAAGTCACAGAATACTCTCCATTTGAATTTGTGGAGTCAGTCTGGAGCAGACTCGAAGAACAGGTGCCGTCCGACTGAACGGAACTGACAGAGACCTTTCCGTTTCGGATGAGACCCTTTACTGCTGTGCCCGAAATCGTCTGACGACTCGATCTGCCCAGAAGAATCCCCAGATCTGTAAACAGACTGTCTTTTTCGACACCAGGACCGATTTGACTGCACTGAAAATAAGCAATAATCAATGAGAATATTAATAATTTCTGTTTCATCCGAACCTTCCCCGAGAAAGTTTAAGAATTATCTTTTCTAAATTGAGAGAATACTGAATTAGAATCTATTCTCTAAAACATTTCTATTGAAAATCAGTATAAATTGTTTTTCGGTTCTGTCAAGAAAAACCGACTTAAGAAGGAGATTTTTGCCGACTTTCTGTAATCTTATCCTCAACAGGCTATTGAAGATAAGATTACATAGTTACACTACTCCGTCTCAGGAGGAATAATTGTTCCTCTGGAATTTTTTTGAATTTGTCCATCAGGATCATAAAAGGCTGCAAAAAGAAGTGCAGAACAGCAATGCTGAATTCTGCCTGCATCTTCAGATTCTGTCAGAGAAAGTTATTTCAGATCAGGAGGAAGAACCTCGCCTCTGGAATTCTTTACAATAAACTTTCTCTCTTTGAAAAATCTGCTCGAGTTGCTGTGATTTTCGAGAAGAGCAACAATGCCGGTATAGTTTTTGGACTTTGCAAATCTTTGAGCATTCCAGCCGGAAACTTCCACCAGAGGATCAGCGTGATTTTTTATAAGTTCTTTTACTGTTTCTTCATGACCGAAATAAGCAGCAAAAAGCAGCGGTGTCCAGCCTTTGTACTTTGTATCCACTTCAGCTCCCTCTTTCAGTGCAGAGGAGGCTTCTTCTGTTTTTCCTGATTTTGCAGCTTTCAGAAGGGACTGATTGAGACTTGCGATGTCTTTCTTGTTTTCAGGAGTCGGGTTATCTGTTTCAACAACAGTGATTTTATTTACGGCGTATTTTTTCTGAACTTCAAGAAGTTCTTTACCGGAGAGTGATCTGTCATAGGCAACCATATCGCGGACATAACCTTTCAGAAGAGAACCGTTTCCGGCCATATCAGTGCAAGAGCCTGACTTCTATAATAAATTCTTTTTTTATACACATCAGTATAATCAGTTCCTAGATTGATATCCTTCAGTCTTTTTCCGTTTACAAGAATGGAAGCACGGCTGTTCTTAAAATCCATACTGACTGTAAAATTGTGCCATTTGTTCAGTTCGATGTTTACATCAGTAAATTTGTAAGTAGACTGAATCCATCTTTCTGATTTATTCTTTCCGCAGTCCTTGCAGAATGAGGATGCATGAACTTCGAGCTGCCCGTTTTTTCTGTTTCTGTAAAAATCCAGATTTCTGTACCCGCCGCTGAAAAGAAGCTGCTGACGTTCATCCTTTCTGTCTTCAGGCTTGACATTCAGCGAAAATGAATATCCGTCTTCGGGAGCATCCGAAGAGAAACTGATCGTCCCCTGATCATAAGTGTATCCATATACACCATCCATATAATATGCCTGATTGACTATTTTGTTCTTGCTTCCGGGAGTGAATCTGGCCTTTCCGTCCACTGCATTTTTCATATCAGAAGTCAGGGGGAAATGTGCTACCAGTCCTTTTGTGATGTCGGGCGGAGAACTGTCCTTGATCGGTTCTAGAAAATCCGGTTCGGGTTCTTTCATAGTAAACTGAATTTTATTTTTCTTCAGTGAATCATATACCCATCGTTTTGCGATATTTCCTGCAATAATACTGTCCGTCGCATCCGCATCTTTTGATGTATCCAGTATTTTGCCGTTTTTTACAAGCAGGATGTCTCCTATTTCCACCGAACCGGCAGAATCAAAAAGACGGTTTTGGTAAATATCATTAATATCTGCCCAGCCGATCTTTACTCCCTGAAGATCCTGAAGATTGGATTCATGTGCCATGACATAACCCTGCCCCATATCACATCCCAATGAAGTTATGATAAGGATAGGTGACGCACTTGCAGAAAGCAGGTTTGCTTTCGTAATCTTTTCTGCAGCATTTACACTGCTCAAAAAGAGAAAATTCAGAATCAGGAGAAGAAAAATCTTCATAAGGACCTCGTTCCATTTGTATAGTCTGACTGAATGTCAGTCTCATTTAGACTGCAAAAAGGAAAAGAATAATCAAAAACTTTTAGATAAAACAGCACATTATGCCAGTCAGGCATCATCCGGAATTCCGGATGCAAAGCTATGTCATACCTTTAGCTTGTCGAAGGGACGCAGTCCCTTAGCGGCTTCCATTCTTGCGGCAACCCCGAAAAATCCGCCGGCACTTGTAGTGAGCCTGCCGAATCTAGGCTTTCCGTGCCAACGCCTCACCTGCGGCCGAAGGCGGCCGAAGGCGTAAGGTGACTAGTTACGACTTCATTACAAAAAGAG
This sequence comes from Spirochaetota bacterium, assembly GCA_052033835.1. Taxonomy (GTDB): domain Bacteria; phylum Spirochaetota; class Leptospiria; order Leptospirales; family Leptospiraceae; genus DAORDI01. Next base: position 16,004 of record JBPOJG010000037.1, on the reverse strand, counting down.
CCTTGTAACTCTCTCTGTTTACATACGCCAGGAATGAATTTGCAATCACAAGAATTACTCCGACTGGTATTCCTTCATGTGCAATGAATATGTGGACAAAGAATATATTTACAATGATCGGTGCGATAACGACACTGGCAAGCGGCACAAAAAATCCGGACACGAAGGCAAGTCCGCAGATGAGTTCAATCACCTTTACTGTGGGCATCAGATAGACTGAAGCCATAAGTCCGTCATTAAAAACTTTCAAAGGACCTGAAGCCTCAGGCGGTGTGATGAGTTTGAATAAGTATGTTACGGATGCAAAAAGGAAAAGAAGTCCCATCAGTGTTCTCACGACAATTGCTGCAATTTTCATAAGTATCTCCAATAATCAATGTCATTGTTTTAAATTGAGACTGAATGTCAATTTTATATAATATACAGACAGGTCATTCTAGTCTCAATCTGGGACTGGGAACCAGACTTGCTGCCAGGAATCTTACTGTTTTCTGGATCTGTGAGCATAACTTTACTGCTGCCTCCATTCTGCTCAATGACAATAACTCCCTTTTTGATCTGAATATCCTGAAACGAATCACCCATCGCACCGCCCTGTTCACTCGGAAGGAGAGTACCAGTAAACTTTTTATGAAGTTTCCATTTCTTGTCTTCTTTCTTAAAAATATGAATCTGTCTTTCCTTTCCAAAGTTAGCCTCTTTGTCTGTTTCATACGCAATAAGAAGCTCATGTATTCCGTCTCCATCCAAATCCCCTTTTACTTCCTTAAAATTCCTGAATCCTTTTGGACTGGGAACAGAAGGGTTCGTTACGGCAGGAATACGAGGAGGTTCATTTGAACTATCCTGAGAAAAAAGAGATCCGGCAGTCATTGCCGCAGTCATCATTATAATGAAATATTTATTCATTTTCATTTCCTTGGTATTTTTTCTGATGATTCAATGTACTCTATTTTTTTTTAAAGAAGAAATTCAGTCCAGTCAAAAATAAATGATCTGAAACTGAGTACCAAGGCTGCAGGAGAATCGATTCTCCATACCGCCTTCTTCTTCAATATAGGCTTTGATCAGGAAAGAAGGCCGTGACTCAGTGTAACTGCAGCGGCTTCTGCTTTTGCGGCCCTGCAGTCAGCTTCCCTTCAGTTTATCAGGAGTGATTCTTCTTTCCGGATTTCTTTCTGTTTATATTCAGTTTTGAATCTCTGGCCGAAAAGACTCGTATTTCCGAATGAATGCGACAGTTTTCCAATTTATGCCAAGCAGCTTATTCTCAGTTTTCCCCTTGCTTAGGCTTTGGAATCAGATGATTTTTACAGCATATGGCCTTACACCCAAATTCGAGATGTCTTGCACCCCTTTGGGGCTTGATAGGACGGAGCCCAAGAGAGCAGCCCTTAGAGGTTCTCGTAATGGCAGGGTATTCAAACAGGAGAAGCCTCCATTTTCCAATCCAAAACTTGACTTGCATAAAAATAGATTTATAAATCTTTAGTAGGATTGACTGAATTGTTTTCGGGGGAAAGTTATGGCAATGTCTTTCATAAATGAAGATCAGCAGATAAAGAATTTTATTCAGAAAATTTCTGACAAAGCTGCTGCAGGCGGATATAATATTTCTGACATAGTATCCGAGGAAAATGGAAAAATTTTACAGTATGTAGACATAGTAATGGAAGGCGGAGGAGTTCTGGGAGTTGCACTGGTGGGATATATTTATGCCCTGGAAACGGCAGGTGTCCGTTTTTTAAGTGCAGGCGGAACGTCAGCCGGGTCAATTGCTGCCCTTCTTCTGATGGCCTGCGCAGAAAAAAAGGAAGCCAAGTCGGAAATACTTGCAGAGATTCTTTTTAAACTGAATCTTTCTGAGTTTATTGACGGGGACAGTGATGCTGCAGATTTCAGTCAGTTTATCGGGAGCGGTGAACTCGATGCACACAGAATCAGACTGATGTGGAAAGGAGCTCAGGTTCTGGACAATCTTTTCAATGATCTCGGACTGAATCCCGGAGACAGTTTTTTCAAATGGGTGGACGGGCATATGAAAAATTTCGGAACGGACACTCTGGAAAAACTTCAGGAAAGAATACAGCGTATACCAAATCTTAACAATAAAATCACAGGAAGCCGTCTCGAAAAAATTCATACAGAACTCTGCATTGTAGCAGCAGATATTATCAGTGAAACGAAAGTCATTTTCCCAAAGATGGCTCCTATGTACTGGGATGATTTCAGCAGAACTTCTCCCGCAAATTTTGTGAGAGCATCGATGTCCATACCCTTCTTTTTTCATCCGATGAAAATTGACAGAATAAGCGAGATTACTGATGTAAGGACAAGATGGAAAGAACTTGCAAATTTTGACAACCCGCCTGAATCCGCAGTATTTGCTGACGGAGGGGTATTTTCGAATTTCCCAATCGATGTTTTTCATCAGGAAGGAGTTCCGGATGCACCCACTTTCGGAGTGAAACTCGGTGCAAAGAAAAGAAGAGTCAATACAATAGGAAACCTGTTTAACTACTCGATGGCTCTTTTCGATTCGATGAGGCACTGCTCTGATTTTGATTTTCTGGTGAAACATCCTGACTACAACAGACTGATCGGTTACATAGACACAAGCGGACACAACTGGCTGAATTTTAAAATGGCTGATGAAGAGAAACGAGTTCTCTTCAGAAAGGGAGTCATTGCAGCGTACGATTTTCTCGAAAAATTCAACTGGAACGAGTATAAGGAAATCAGAGAGAAACTCTCTCATTCAGGGCACAATGGATTTTTAAAATAAGGATATTTTATAATGAAATCATCATATATTACAGCATACGGCGGACTGGATGTCATTCAGTTCGGAGAAGTTCCTGATCCAAATCAGAGCGAAACGCAGATTCTTGTTCAGGTAAAGGCAGTTTCACTCAATCCCATCGATTATAAAATTCGGGACGGAAATATGAAATTTGTTTCCGGCTTTAAATTCCCGAAGATACTCGGCGGTGATTTTGCGGGAACAGTTTTGAATACAGGTAAATCAACAGGTTCCTTTAAGGAAGGGGACAGGGTATATGGATACATTATGCCTCTTTTCGGGAACAGCGGTGTTCTTTCAGAGAAGATCTCTGTAACTTCAAAACAGATTCGTCCAATTCCTGAAAACCTGAGTTTCGAAGAAGCAGCATCTCTTCCTGTCGCAGCACTGACTGCACTCAACGGACTTAGAAAATTTGGAAATATTCAAGGGAAAAAAATCCTGATCAACGGTGTGACTGGAGGGGTAGGTCATTTTGCTCTTCAGGCAGCAAAAGCAAAAGGAGCATTCGTCACCGGAACCTGCAGTACTCCAAATGTAGAGCTTGCAAAGAAGCTCGGTGCAGATGATATCATAGATTATAAAAAAGAAGATCTTTCTAAGACTGACAAAAGATTTGATTTTGTTTTTGATGCATTCGGTCAGATGAAAAAGGAAGAACTCTTCAATGTTCTGAACAGAAACGGAATCAGCTGCACTACCCTGTTCTTCCCGACGACAATGATATTTTCATTATATTCCAGACTCTTTCAGGGAATAAATGTCACCGCTGCAAATATGAGAGCAAAACCGGAAGACTGGAAGGAAATGGAAGAACTTCTCATTAAAGGTCAGATGAAACCTTTGATTGAAAATACATTTCCTTTTGAAAAAACAAGGGATGCATTTGATCTGATGGAAAACGGAAAACCCAGAGGAAAGATCATCATTAAAGTCAGCTGACTTTCTTCCCGAATATCCTTGCAGTGAACAGTTTCCATTTATTTTTCATGGATTCGTATGCAGGCTTTCCCGCAATAAGAAGACCAATCCAGAAGGAGAACTCACCGGATACGATCAGTCCGGTGACTCCTGCTCCTTTTGCCTCAGTGCTGATCGGAAGAAACGGAACCGCAGGAATCAATGCATATAGAACGAAGGACAGGACTGTCATAGTAATCCCCGTATACAGCAGGATCGAGTTTTGGGAATGACTGTCTATGTCAGTATCAGGTTCATTTTCTGAATCCAGATATTTTTTTAATATTTTTGAATATTTTTTCATTACAATAAAATCAGCAATTTTCGGGAATGCCGAATTCAGCCCGGCAAAAAAACGGTTCAGAAATCCTCCTGATATTCGAAGAGTCTTTTCCAATCCCAGCATTTTCAGGCATTCTTCTGCGATGTTCTCAGGTGAAGCAATTTTCTGTCCCATCTCCTTCCATATTTGATGAAAGGGTCTTTCTGCTTCAGTATCTGCGGCTGATGGACAGTATGTGGCAGCACGAATCTTACTGTTCCCAATTTCTCTGTTCACAGATTCCACAAATGTGACAAGCCCTGCTCTCGATGCAGCGTCAGCACTGTAATAAGGAAATGCAAGTCTTCCGTCGAGAAAACCCGAAAAATGCAGAATTTCCCCTTGTCCATTCTTCTGTAAATAAGGCAGAAATGCTTTTGTAATGAAAATAGATCCTTTCAGATTGATGTCTATCTGTAAATTGATCTCCTCTTCTGTCTGGTCAGTCAGTTTCTTTCTTACATCCGTTCCGGCCGTGTTGATGATAAAATCCGGGATTCCAAATTTCTCCTGTATCTCGGCTGCCGACCTTTCCCATTCTGAATATTTACAAAATGAATCTATTTTATGTATACATACAGTATTTCCAGTGATATTTTGGATTTCATTCTGAAGAATGATCAGTTTGTCAGAATCTCTTCCAATTAGAATAATAGAGCAGCCTTTTTGAGATAGGGCGATGGCAACAGCTCTGCCAAGCCCTCCAGTCGCTCCGATGACTGCAGCCTTTTTGTCCCTAAAATCTTTCATTTTTTCCTCCTGCAAGTTTTCCTGCTTTTTCAAGGATCTTCTTTTTTTCCTTTTGCGAAAGAACAGACAGTCCAAACACCTCATTGAACCAGATCCCGTCTGCAGCAAATCTCAGTATGTCCGCAATGCTCTGATCTATTTTTTCCTTTTTGAATTTCTGTTTCCAAACTGTATATTTTTCAACCAGAGGCAGAAGAAGATGAGGGTTGGATGCAAGAGCAGCAATAATTCCTGAACTCTGCAGATCCGAATCTTCCAAGTCGGCAAGTGTCGCCTGAAAATATCTGAGAGTCCAGAAACTTGAATCAGTTTCATTATTTTCTGAATTCAGTCTGTTCTCAAATCTGATAATCAGATTTTGTATGATTTCCTGAATCAGCATTTCCTTGGTCGGAAAATGATACAGGACTCCTCCCTTGCTGACACCGGTTCTTTTTGCAAGACTGTCCAGAGTGAATTTTTCGTAACCTTCCTCTTTCAGAATCTTTTTGGCAGACTCCAGCAGTTTCGCTTTGGCGGATTCTTTTTTCATAAAAATACTATACCGTCCAGACGGTATAGTTGTCAAGAATAAAATTAATTCATAAAATATGACTGGATTACCAAAATTCTCTTTTCAACAGACACATACTGAAATAAACTGATTATACGGAATTTTATCTGATGCGGAAAACTGAAGTAATTTCAATCATCAGTGAATGGATACTAAAATGGATATCAGAAACCCGATTGGACCCTATAAGAAAAAAGAGCCACTGGATGAAAAAGCCAAAAATTCTCTGATTGAACAGCTGGGGGCTTTTCCGAAAGAACTGAAAACTCTTCTTTCATCCGTAGGTATAGAAAAATATGAGGAAAAGACCCTCCCTGGCGTTTGGACTGTGAAGCAGGTTGTCCACCATCTTGCAGACAGCCATATGAATGCTTTTATTCGGATGAAACTGGCACTGGCAGAGGATGTTCCCATAATTAAACCGTATCACGAAGGTCTCTGGGCGGAAATGACGGACTGCATAGACGTGCCTGCCGAAGAATCTCTGTCCATCCTTGTCAGCCTGCACCGCAGATGGACAGTCCTTTTCAGATCACTGACACCGGAAGGCTGGAAAATGGAATTCTACCATCCGGAAAATAAAAGAAAAGTCAATATGGAAGATATGGTGGGAATGTATGTATGGCACGGAAAAAACCATATGGCACATATTGAACTCCTGTTCAAAGAAAGAGGCTGGATCAGCTGACTATTGATGAGGGAGGATAGAAATATATGACATTCGCAAATCTGTTAAAATTCGAAATTTTTAAATTTATCGAAATGATGTTTGTTCTGGGCATACTGATCAATCTGTTTTCTTATCTGATTCGATTCATTATAATTGCAAGAAAAAAACATACAAAAACATTCTTGAGAACAGTAAAAGAGGGATTTACAAAGAAAATGTTCCTTGAAAACAGCCTGAATATATCCCTTCTGCTGACTTCTGTTTCCGTATTCTGGTATATGCTGAGGATCAGTTCCAAACTGGATCCGCTGACAATTTCCGCATCTCTGCAGAAAAACATTGTGCTGACCTGCTTCATTTTAACTGCAGGTATTCTTCTCATTGCCTACAGCATTTTTATCTCCATACAGAATATACAAAAACTGAAAAAAATCACTCCGGCACTTGGAATTCTCGGACTCTGGAATTCAATGGACAATCTGGGAGATGCGCTCGGCAGAGGTTTTCTCTTTAAGCCTCTGACTGAACTGAGCATATCTGTGAGAAAAACTCTGATTCAGTCGGAACTCGCAAATGTATTCATTTCAACAATTATTCCAGTCATACTGGAATATGTTTATAAAATAATGATTGTATTTTCACTTATATATCTGATTCGAGGAAAAATGGTTTTTCTTTTTTGACCAGTCTCTGCGGGCAGAAACCGAACTCAGCCTTTCATCTCCTTCAGACCTTTTTCAACACTGATGACAGGCCTGTATCCCAGTTCATTTTTAATTTTCATGATATTGTATCTTCTGGGCATATTCACAAAGGCCAGTTCAAACCGCGAAAGCGGAGGTGCCGACTGAATGCCGAAAAATCTCCAGACAGATTCCACAATGACTGCGGCAGCGGATGCAATGATCCCCGGCATACTTTTATCAGGAACATTTACCCCTTTTGTCTCGATCAGTGATGTCAGAAACTGCCTGGCTGTCGTCGGACTGTCATCAGTGACATTGTAAATTGATTTATTTTCTCCTTTTGATAATGATAAAACAATGGCCTCAACTGCATTTTTAATATGGACTGTCTCAATCGGACACTCCCCATTGTCGATCCACATAAACTGCCCTGCATTGATTTTTTCAATCATAGTATTCAGAGCCTTGACTCCCTTTCCCCAGATAAACGCAGGACGGAGAATGATGCAGTGTACTGAACCGCTGTAATTCAGAATTTCCTTTTCAGCCAACATCTTGGATTTGCCGTAATATGAATTTGGTTCCTCAGGATATGGATGAGTCTCTGCAATATCGAATAGAGGTTCTCTGTCCTGAAGAACTGATTCGGAGCTGATATAAATGAAACGTTTTGCACCCTGTCTATCAGATGCGAGAAGAAGATTCTTTGTGACTGTAACTATATCATTTTCAAAATTTTCCCATTTTCCCCAGAACTCTACCGGGGCAGCACAATGAATCACTGCATCTATTTCATTCAAAGAGTTTTCCCAAATTGAAATATCATTAAAATCGCCCTCTACAGGAAGGACTCCCGTCATCTTGAATTTCTGAGTAGATTGAGAATTTCTGGACAATGCATATATATGGTGTCCTTCTTTAATAAGCCGCGAAATCAGTTCTGAACCTAAAAACCCGGATCCTCCGGTAACAAATACCCTCATATAAGTTTCCCCTGTCAAAGTATTGGAACTATAGTCAAAATATCAAAAGACTCATTCGGATGCCAATTGATTTTTTCTCAGACTCAAAAAGAGAAAGCTGCGAATCTATACTCCATTTTTTCTGAAATGATTCATCAGTTTCGCCCAGGCACATACATCTGTCTGTAATATACTTCTGCAGGTTCACTCATATAAACTCCTAATTATAATGTATATTATGGATAATTCGGTCATCTTAAGCAAAATGAATCAAACTGATTTCAAAATATCACAGCAGGGGATATTTGAAAATCAGAAATTATAAAAATCACACTATTTAATTGACAGCAACGCGAACTAAACTAAATTGAACCGAATATCGAGGTCCGAATGAAAAAAATCTTTATTATCTCAAGTATGATTTTTCTTGTGATGTGCTCTGCACCGCAGCACAAAAAGCACAAGAAAGCAAACAAGACAACAGCACCTTCTGCAAAGACAGAAGCCGCAGCAGGAGAGTTTCCTTCTGTAGCCGGAATTACTGCTGAGCATAATCGTTTAAGAGCTCAGGAAAATGCAGGACTGCCTGATCTGAAATGGGATGCAAAGGTTGCAGCATATTCCAAATCAAAAATGGAGTATTTGGCCAAAAACGGATGTACACTCGATCATGGTGCAGGCCCTAACAATCCTGGATACGGTGAAAACCTTTTTATGGGTGGCGGAACCTCGTGGACAGGTGCAGATGCTGTAAACGGCTGGTATGAAGAAAAATCCGACTATTCCCTTTCCGACAACAGCTGCGGCGGAGGCAAGGTCTGCGGACACTACACTCAGGTTGTATGGAAAAACTCCACCGGCCTCGGATGTTACCGTGCAGTCTGCCCGAATGATGAAGGCGTTATTATAGGATGCAATTACAATCCGCCTGGCAACTACGTCGGAGAAAAACCTTACTGAAGAGCAGGCGAGATGCGATTAATGCGACTTTGTCAAGTCGCACTAATCGCATCTGCAGCCATTTGCTTAATACCGCACCCCTACTCCAGCTTTACCACAAACCAATGAGAATGTCCGGGGGGAAGGCTCGTGTAGATTCCTTTTTCCAGGATTTCCTTTTTGTCTTTTTCAAACGTCTGTCCTGTCAGGACGTCGGTCATTGTGATTTTTTCGGAGTGGACTGCATGAATGATTTCGGAAGCCTGTTTTCCGGGATGAAGCCAGCCTGCGATTTCTCTGTTTTCCGGATTGAAAATCAATATTTCCAGATTGTATTCTTTTGTTTTGTACTGATGCAGAACTTTTTCGGTGGTGTAACTCAGTGAAAAACAGAGGAAGAGATTTTCGGAGGAATCGAACGGATGAAATACAAGATCTTCTCTGTAAAGTTCAGAATGTTTTCTATGGATGATCTGAGTGAAGCATCTTTTGTAAAATTCCTGAACCGCAGTCTTTGATTCTTCACGGGAAGCACGGCTCAGCTGAACAGGAAGCTTGATTTCCAGTCCAAGGCTCTGTCCTTCATGATACAGTATTGCACCTGGGATAAAATTTAACAGACTGAAGCAGTGGACTGATCTTTCTCCAAAAGCATGATAGGCTCTTTCTTCATCATGATTTTCAATAAACCGGAGTGATTTTTTCTGGAAACTTTCCTCCGCCTGAAGATGGGATCTGATTTCATAACCTGTTCCCGATTTCATACGATCATAAAGAGTTTTATCATATGTAAAATCAAATCCTTCCTGCTGCAGATCGTATTCCCGATTCCAGTAGACTTCTCCCATAAAAATGAAATTCGGATATACCTGCTTGATCGAATCAATCAGAGGTTTCCAGTAGTCGATGGCAGTCTTTCCGTGAGTTTTTTCAAACACATCCTTCATCGGAAGCATCGCCATATCACATCTGACACCGTGACATACGTCTGCGATTTCGAGAAGAAACTGTCTGTGCAGAGTCAGAACTCCCGGTCTGGAAAAATCCCACTGCACAGTGTCGGTCCATCCGTCAAAGTAAGGATCTCTCCCGTGAAAGTAGACTTTTCCATTCCTGTGCAGAAAAGTATTCTGGTCAGTTTCACTTCCTTCTCTCGAAAGGAACAGATCAGGATACTGATCAATCAGAGGAGAATCAACAGACATATGATTCGGAACAAAGTCCAGGATGAGTTTTTTCCCCTGCTTTTCGAGCTTCGTCTTAAGGTCCCGGATTTTGGACATTCCTCTGCACAAAGCCGGATTCGGCTGATACTCGGAAATGGAATAAGGTGAGCCAGCGATGTCTTCATCTGTCAGATCGGACAGTGCCTTTCTGTATTCGGACTGCAGTCCGGAATGTTCTCTCGCTATTTTCTTTGATGCGCTCGAGGGTTTCCAGACTCCCATAAACCAAATAAAATCAGCCGCCTTGAATTCATAACTGTGGAAAAAACGGTCTGAAATTGTTTCGAGATTCATATTGTTTTCTTTACAAAAAACCCTACTGTTTAATTGATAAATAAAGGCTTGATCTAAATATCTACTTTGCAAAAAGGAAACTCCCCCTGAATATGTTGAGACTTCTTATCATATCCCTCTATCTGGTACTATCGGTTTATTGCGGCAAGTCGGAAAAAATTTCCGCGCCTGAGGCTTCAAAAGTGGAAGACGTTCCTTGGGAAGGCACTGAGGCTGATATTCCCCCTCAAATGAGAGAACTCAATCCTCTTGCTTCCAAAGACGCCAAAAAAGGCGGTGTCATCAGAAATTACAGCAATCAGTATCCGAAATCTCTGAACTATTATCTCGAACAGTTCAGCACGACTGCGGAAATTTTCAGGATGATGTTTGAACCGCTGATCTCTTACCATCCTGCAACTCTTCAGCCGATTCCAAGACTTGCCAAAAGCTGGAAGATATCCGCAGACAAAAAGAAATTTCGTTTTGAACTGGATAAAAATGCAAAATGGTCGGATGGAAAACCGGTCACTGCTCAGGATGTAGTTTTTACTTTTCAGACAATTATGGACAAGAAAAACAATACTGCAGTTTTCAGGATTGAACTTTCCCGTTTTGAAGAGCCGATCATCATAGACGACTACACAGTGGAATTTGCAGCAAAGGACAATCACTGGAACAATTTTGATGCAGTGGGCGGACATCTGTTCATTCTTCCAAAGCACTATTTTGAAGGAAAAGACTTCAACAAGATCAATGAAGAGTTTCCTGTGATCTCAGGTCCTTACAGACTCGCTGAAGCAAAGCAGGGGCGTTATGTGAGGATGACCAGAAGAGGCGACTACTGGCAGAGAGCATATCCTTTCAATAAAGGCCGTTACAATTTTAATGATATTTTCTTTAAGGTTTTCTCCGAAGAAGCAGTTGCATTTCAGGCAATGCTGAAAGGTGATATGGATCTTTATCCTGCCTACAAGGCTGCAACCTGGGTCAAGGAAGCAGTCGGAGAAAAATTTGACAAATTTTGGATTGCGAAGCAGAGAATTTTCAATAAAAAACCGATCGGGTTTCAGGGCTGGGCAATGAATCTGAGAAGAGATCTTTTCAAGGATAAAAAAGTCCGTCAGGCAATAGCGCATCTAGTAGACCGCAAGACAATGGTTGATAAATTTGCTTATAATGAGTATGATGTTACAAATTCCTATTATCCTGATTATTATCTTGGAAATGAAAAGACGAAAAATCCCAACCCGCCTGTAGAATATGATCTGGAAAAAGCCAGAGCACTGTTCAAGGAAGCAGGATGGAAGCCGAACGCTGCCGGCATTCTGGAAAAAAACGGAAAAGAGTTCAAAGTAAAAATTCTGGACCGAGAAAAAAGCACTGAAAGATATTTTACATTCTTTATGGAATCAGCCAAAAAAGTGGGGATCATTGCAGAACTCGAAAGCACTGATCTTGCCGGCTGGAGTGCAAGGATGGACAAGTTTGATTTTGATCTGACCTGGACAGCATGGGGCGGCGGGGTTTTCAAAGATCCTGAACCGATGTGGCATTCAAAGTATGCAAAGGAAGAAGGTCAGCACAATTACCCCGGAGTGGAAATTCCTGCAGTAGATGCACTCATTGAAAAGCAGAAGACAATATTCGACGTGCAGGAACGAAACAGAATCGTGAAGGAAATTGACAGAATCATATATACAGAATATCCTTATGTTCTTCTCTGGCATCTGGACAATACAAGACTGATGTTCTGGAACAGATTCGGTATGCCTGAGAATCCTCTGGGACTGTACGGCGGAGAATCATTTGCACTTGAGTACTGGTGGTTTGATGAAAACAGGAATAAGGCTCTTATGCAGGCATATGAAAATAAAACAGCCCTGCCTGCACTTCCTGCAAACGTAAAGCTGAACTGAGAACGGAGGGCTGCGGATAAAAAACTATGAAACAGAAACTGCACAGACTGTCAGTCATTCTGATTTCATGGTTTTTTATTACCCTTTCATTATTTTCACAGGACTACGTCACTGTAGATGAAAAGTTTGAGTCTTCCGACTTTCGGAACAAGATTGAAATTCTGGAGGATAAAGGCGGCATTCTGAATATTTCAGATGTTGTAAAGACTCAGACATCTCAGAATTTCTTTCGATCCCCTGCCGAGATACCGAATCTGGGAATTTCCGATTCAGTGTTCTGGATAAAAATCAGAATTCAGAATAGGACAGCAAAACCGAAGGATGTAATACTGGAATACAGTTTCTCTCTCGTGGACTCTGTAGATCTGTATGCCCCGGAAAAGAAAAATGAATTTAAGGTTTACAAGTCAGGCAATTCAGTTCCTCTTTCTGAAAGAGAAATCAATTCCAGGCATTTTCTTTTTCCAATCACTCTTCAGAACTTTGATCAGGAATATTATTTCAGAGTAAAAAGCAGGGACGGCATTTTTGTTCCGATAAAACTCTGGGATCATGAAAAATTCTATGAATCTCATACAAAGGCAGACTTTGTTCAGGGTGCTTATTTCGGACTGATATTTGTAATGTTTATCTATAATCTGTTTATCTTCATTTCTACAAAAGACAGATCATACCTTGTATATATAATTTATCTTTTTTTCACAAGTTTTCTTCTTCAGGCATCACTTCAGGGATTTACAAACGAAATTCTTTTTCCTTCCAGGCCGGAGCTGTCAATACAGTTTCAGCTCCTGTTCTGCATCCTGGCAGTCCTGTCTATTTATCCTCTGATTATGTACACTCTTATGACCAGGATAAATGCTCCAGTGTTTCACAGACTTCTTCAGATTCTCTGGACCGCCACATTTTTCTCTTTTCCGATCTTTTATATCTGGGGATACAGCATTGCAAACACTTATGCAAATATTCTGGTTTTTGCTGCCGGTTTTACTGCACTTCTCTCTGCAGTATATCTTTCATTCAAAAAGATTCGTCAGGCCTATTTTTTTCTGATTGCATTTTCACTGGTGATTACATCAGGGCTTGTTCTGCTTGCAACATTCCTCGGCTTTTTTGAACTGAATTTTTTCATACTGAATTCCTACCAGGCCGCTCAGGCACTTGAGGCTGCACTCATGGGTTTTGCACTTGCAGACAGAATCAATACAGTAACCATTGAAAAAGAAATTGCTTATAAAAATTCTTACGAAAATCAGAAGATTGCTCTGGAAAATCTGGAAAAATTCAATGAAATGAAAAATAATCTTTTTGCAGGAATCAGTCATGAGCTGCTGACCCCTCTGAACGGAATTATCGGAATTGCCGAATCACTCAGATCAGGCTCTGAGGGAACTCTTTCTTCAAATGTGATGCAGAATCTGCATCTGATTATGAGCAATGGAAAAAGACTTTCCAATATGGTTGGAAATCTATTTGATCTTTCCAATCTGTTCAATAACAATATCGTTCTGGAACCTTCTGTATTCAATCTCAATGATTTTGTATATAAGATATCGGAGGCCTATTCCGCAATAGCAAAAAGGAAAAATATTCAGCTGGCTCTGGATATTCCCGATTCACTTTTTACAGAAGCGGACAAGAACAGAGTGTTTCAGGTTTTTAACAATCTGATATCCAATGCACTGAAAAGCATAACAGTCGGAGAAATAAGGGTCAGTGCAAGAACATATCAGGAAGATGCAGGTAAAATTCTAGTGACAGTGAGCGATACAGGACCTGGTCTTCCGAAAGAAATCCGTGAACTTGTTTTTAATGACTATTCGGATTTCACTCCTCTGGAAAAGGGAAAATCCAGCGGGTTCGGATTCAGTATGATTCTGACAAAGAAGATTATCGAACTTCACGGATGTGATATCTGGATGGATGCCAAGTCCGAAAAGGGATCTGTTTTCTATTTCACAATGCCTGCTGCAAAAAAAGTGCCTGCTTCGACAGAAGAGAAAAAAGCTGCAGCACAAGAATCCAGTCAGAAAAAGCAGGAACCGGACAAGCAGGCGACGAGCGTGCTGATTGTGGATGATGAACCGATCAATCTTTATGTTCTGGAATCTCATCTCGAGAAAGAAGGATATAAAGTATTGCAGGCAGTGAACGGATATGAGGCTCAGGACATCTGCAATTCAGAGCGCAGACCTGATATACTTCTTCTGGATGTAATGATGCCTGGAATTGACGGATTCGAAGTTGTCAGAAATCTCAGAAAGAAATATTCACTTCATGAACTTCCGATTATTCTGCTCACAGCGAAAAATACAATGCTGGATGTGCAGGAAGGATTTGATGCCGGTGCAAATGATTTTTTGAACAAACCTTTCGACCGAATCGAACTGTTAAGCCGCGTAAATACTCTGATCACTCTGAAAAGATCCGTTTCCGAAAACCAGAAGCATATTACAATTCAGCATGAGCTGGCAATTGCAAGAAAACTTCAGAAATCCCTTCTGCCTGCAAGCAAACCGGATATGGCCGGAATTGAAATGGAAGCACGATATATTCCTATGACTTATCTGGGAGGCGATTATTACGATTATCATATATCCAGAGAAAATCAGCTGGGGGTCATCATTGCCGACGTGACAGGACACGGTGTTGCCGCAGCGATGATTGCGTCTATGCTCAAGACTGCGTTTCAGGTACAGAGACAGAATTTTTCCAGACCGGCATATGTGCTGGAACAGATCAACAAGATTATGTACGGAAACGAACTTCTGACCGCAACTTATATCGTCATTGATTTAAATGAAAACATATTGCGAGTAGCAAATGCAGGGCATCCTCATCTCTATGTCGCCAAAAAAGACGGACAGATCATTTCACTGAATCCAAAGGGAAAACTGATCGGATTTTTTCCTGAGATAAAATGTGAGGAGATCTGGCATCCGATAGAAACTGGTGACAGGATTATACTCTATACGGACGGACTCGTGGAAGCCACAGATATTTTCGGTGAACCTCTCGGTGATGAAAAATTCACTGACTTTATTCATCAGAATATCCATCTGGACGCAAAAGAATTTATCAGTTCTGCTCTTGGTTTTGTATTTGCCTGGTCAGGCAAGGAAGAACCTGATGATGATCTGACTCTGCTTGTAATTGATATTACTGCTTCCACATCTAAGGATATTTAAAAAAGTAACTAATCAGCCTAACGGCAGCAACTTCTGAGCTTGCGTCATAGTTACTTTTAACCCACGTTTCACGCCTACCGGCGGTTTCGCAAGCTTGGAAGCTGCTAAAAATCCCTGCTCTTCCCTCATTTTTTATTTTGCTAAGCAGTAACAATTCTATTATACTGGCTCACATCATTTTATATCTATATTTAATTCATTTATAATGTCTTTCTTTTCAAGCAGAAGCCTGCCGGAACTGTCTATCATTTTTTTCAGAATAATATTGCTTCCGCCTTTTTTTATATCCATAAAAAGACAGGGGGCATCAATTCCAAGCACAGCCTGAAATTCAAATGCAGTTTTCAGATATTCACCTAAGGCTTCTGCAAGTTCATCGGATGATTTCAAAAATTCAGATTCAGCGTTCATCAGATCCAGTTTTCTGGCCTGTCCATTTTTCATTTTCAGTGAAGTGACTCTCAGTATTTCAAACTGAAGTGCCAGTCTGGAGTTTGCTGTTCTGACTGAAGAAAAAACATCCTCCAGCTTTAGAGAGAGTCTTTCCTTTTCTGTTTCCAGCTGCTTTTCCAGGATGGATTTTTGAAGCTGAATTTCCTGCATCAGAATTTCACCTTCCAGGATTTTTCTAGTGTGAGAGAAATTTTCAAACAGTCCAAGACTGGAATTGAAGAAACTGTTTTCCCCCTGCCCTACAAACTGAGGACCATAATTTGGAATTCTCTGTATTCCCGTTCCGTCTTTCTGCACTCC
>JBPOJG010000499.1:0-5549 GCA_052033835.1 Spirochaetota bacterium | reverse complement strand
TTTCAGAGGCAAGCTTTCCGATAAAAACAGATGTTTTTTTGAACAGTGCCAATTCCGTTATTCCTGATTTCAGTTCATCTGTATATAAAATAAATGAAAAAATATTTCCGGATGTGAGTGCAAATCCCATACCCAGTCTGTCCCGAATAAAGTCCGAAGTTTTTACTTTCTTCTCGTCCGGAAATTCTGCAAGTTTTCCAATATGCACGTGAAGTGAGGGTTTTTTGAACGAGAGAAAATCATATGTAAGTGTCACTGTATTGATTTTTAAATTCGGTATTTTGGTTCTGATGATGGAGATTCCCTGTCTGATCTGATTGATATAACCGTCTCTCGAGTAGGTTCCTTCCGGAAAAAGAAAAAGATTGTTTTTCTTTTTGATCTTTTCTGCAAGAATTTCCCAGTTCTGTTCCACTTCATCTCTCATTTTTCCGCTCTTAATCAGTTCTCTTGCATTGTCCCGAAAGGGTCTTTTAACCGGAATTGTATTTACATATTTCAGAAGAGCGGGTATTGCTCCGGAAGAATCAATCAGTTTTAGAAAAAATTTTTTTACTCCTCTCGGTCTGAACTCCTTCACGAGAAATCCGGGGAGCAGAAAGTCTTCTCTGGCAGGAATTGTATAACCTTCCTGAGAAACGGTGAATCTGTTTAAAAACGGCATTGATACTACATCTGCAGGACTGATATGGTTTGCTGCAATGATGGAAGGATATTCCAGCAGAAAATGTTTTTCACCGGTTTTTTCCACACTGTGAAAAATAAAATGTCTTGGAAAGGCAATCGCTCTAAGAAGAGAATCAAGGAAAAATCTCTGAAATGTCAATGGGTCTGTCCTTTGGGAAGAATAAACTGTACAGATGTTCCTATGTCCGGCGCACTTTCTAGAACGATCTCCCCGCTGTGTATCCCTGCTATTCTGCTTGCGATGAAAAGTCCGATTCCCACACCGCTTTCAGCGTACGTTACGGATGAGTCTACTCTGTAGAATTTCTCGAACACTCTGCTTTGATCAGAAAATGAAATTCCGATTCCGTTATCCATTACTGAGAAAATGATCTTATCATTTTTTTGAGATACATTTACTTCGACCTGTCCTCCCGGTCTGTTGTAAATGATTCCGTTTTTTACGAGAATAATCAGTGCTTTTGAAATAAGACTTCTGTCTGCTGAGAAATAAATTTCTTCATCAGCATTGAATGAGAGTCCGATGTTTTTTTCTTCAGCGGCATCCTTCAGATATTTTAAGCAGTCCCTGCAGATCTCCGAAGCTTTTATCTTTTCATTCCGGAGATGAAATTTCGATTCCAGGTCAGTCAGGAGCATCAGATCATTTATATTCTCATTCAGCTTTCCCGCTTCTTTCAGAATGTCCTTTCCGAAATTTCGGATATCCTCTTCATTTTTTCCCCTTCGTTCAGACATCATTTCTGCATATGCATAAATCAGAGAAAGAGGAGTTCTCAGTTCATGAGACAGATTGGACATAAACTCATCCTTTACCTTGCCCATTTTTTCGAGCTGAATACTGAGAGATTCTGCTTTTTTGAATGCATTGGAATATCTTAGAGAAAGAATGAACGACTGTGAAGTGACAAAGACAGCAAGTCCGAACTGAACATAAAAACCAGTGTTAATATAATTATGAGTGTGAAGAATATCATTAAAGCCGGTGAGGAAAAAAACAGCAAATCCGGCCATGAAAAAAACGGTTCCTGTTCTTTTTCGTGTATAGGACACATATATGAGTCTGAAAATAAGTGGACCAAGCAGAATGGCAATGAGCTGATTGAACAGTTCATATTCCAGCACAAGATTCGGGGGAAGAAACAGGGTAAGAAACGAAGCTATCAGATAATAGTATACAAGAAATCGGAACAGATTCTCATTTATGTCTTCCCTGAATACTGATTTCAGAAATTGAAAGAAAGCAGCAATCATCAGATAAAGACAGATGAAGCTAGGTCTGAAATAGGTCCAGAACGGCATTTCCGGAAAGATGGAAAGTACCGCGCGCTCATCCACAATGATGTCCCGAATCGAAGAGATGATGCAGAAAAGACCGAAATAAAATGCCGATATATAAGTCTTTCTCATTGAGTAAAGACCCAGATGGTAGATTCCAATAAAGAAAATCATTCCGAAGAAAATCAGCTGTCTGGATTCTGCAGATTTATGATGCTGTCTGATCTGGTTTTTTTTCCCAATCAGAATATTTCTTTCAATTCCGCCTTCCCCATAATGAAAATTGGATACGTGAATGATGATTTCCACTTCCTTGTCTTCAAAGTTTTTCAGATCTGCAATTTCAGGACTCATCCGGGGAACCGTCTCTTCCGCTATCTTTCCCGGTCTGCCCTGTCCTCCCGACGGAACATCTGCAGAGTAAAGTTTAAATGCAGAATTGATCAGCATAATCTTCAGAGAAAGATCATTCTGATCTTCTCTCGTCAGAAGCCTCAGTCTGTACGTACTGTAACCCTGATAGGGGAGCGGTTCATTGTTAAAATATTTCCCGTTCCACACAGACGGAACATCCATAAAAATTCTATTTTCTGCAGTCTCAAACTGTCCTGATTTCAGAAATCTGTTCCAGTAAAATTCCCACTCTCCATCCAGTTTCAGAACACCGTCTTTTTCAAAATCCCAATCCCTTAGATCAATGACTCCTTTTTCGGCCTTAGGGATTTTCTTTGATCCTGAATTTCCGCAGTAGGCAGAGGACACAAGTATTCCCAGTATAGTAAATAGATATAGAATAGTTCTTTTTATCATTTATTTCCCATCAGATGGTACATCAGAATTTCAATGTCTGACGGATCCACGCCGGATATTCTGGATGCACTTTCCAGATTATGCGGTCTGTGTTTTTCCAGCTTCTGCAGAGCTTCTTTTTTCATTCCGGGAATATTTTCAAATTTGAAGTCTGGGGGAATTTCGAGCAGAAGATGCTTTTCTCTCGACTCAATGGATTCCAGCTCTCTTTTAATGTAACCCTCATATTTAATTTCCATTTCCAGAACCTGTACTGATTCACTGTTCAGTTCTTTCAGTTCAGGAACGATCGCACCGCAGTCTGAGAGTTTTATTTCGGGCCTTTTGATAAATCCTGCAAGGCTTCCTCCAAACTTTACTGATTCGATATTTTTTTTCTTCAGCAGAAAAGACAGATCCTCGGAAGGTTTCAGATTCAAGGAGTAAATCCTTTCTCTGACTGATTCTATCCTTCCATACTTGTCTTTCATCTTCTCATAGTCCAAATCGGAAACAAGGCCCATTTCATGACCGTATTTCATAAGTCTTCTGTCAGCATTGTCCTGCCTGAGAAGAAGTCTGTGCTCAGCCCTGCTTGTAAACATTCTGTAAGGATCTTCCACGCCCTTATTTACAAGATCATCCACAAGCACTCCGATATAACTTTCACTTCTCTGAAAGATCATCATAGGCAGATTCCTGACTGACCGTATGACTCCATAGGCAGCGACAAGTCCCTGGGCTGCGGCTTCTTCATAACCTGTTGTTCCGTTGATCTGCCCTGCGTGAAAAAGTCCGCGAATCTTTTTTGTCTCCAGATTCAGGTTCAGTTCTGTGGGATCTACAAAGTCATATTCTACAGCATAGCCTGGTCTGATGATTTCTGCCTTTTCCAGACCTTTGATGGAACGGATCAGATGCCACTGCACCGGTTCAGGAAGACTTGTGGAAGTTCCGTTTACATAAATTTCTTTAGTATCATAACCTTCCGGTTCCAGAAAAATCTGATGTCTGTCTCTTTCTGCAAACCGTACAATCTTATCTTCTATCGAAGGGCAGTAACGCGGTCCGACAGATTTGATTTGACCGGAATACATAGGAGAAAATTCCAGATTTGCCTGAATGATTTCATGTGTCTTCTGATTTGTATATGTGATATGACATGGAATCTGTCTTCTGGTAATCTTTTCAGTAGAGTAGGAGAAAGGGGAGGGATGTTCATCTCCGTCCTGCACCTGAAGTTCTGAAAAATCGATGGAAGAAGCATGAAGTCTCGGAGGAGTTCCAGTCTTAAGTCGACCCAAACGAAAAGAGTTTTTCCGAAGAGTGTGAGACAGACCTTTGGTTGTTCCGTCTCCCAGTCGCCCTGCTTCCTTCTGAAGGGTGCCGATATGGATCATACTCGTCAAAAATGTTCCAGTGGTCAGGATGATATGGTTTGTGAGGATTTCAAATCCTCTGCCTGTCACTGCTCCCTGAACTCTCCCGTCTTCGATAATGATGTCTTCAACAGTATCCTGACGGATTGAGAGATTAGGAGTTCCTTCAAGAGTGTGCTTGACTGCCAGCTGATATTCTTTCTTGTCTGCTTGGGCTCTAGGCGCCCATACGGAGGGACCTTTCGACGTATTGAGCATTTTAAACTGGATTCCAGTCAAGTCTATGATTCTGCCCATCAGACCGCCGAGAGCATCCACTTCCCGCACCATATGGCCTTTCGCAATTCCGCCGATGGCAGGATTGCAGCTCATCTGGCCTACAGTGTCTGCATTCATAGTGATCAGAAGTGTCTTTAATCCGGCCTTTGCACAGATATAACTGGCTTCAGCACCGGCATGACCTCCGCCTACTACAATACAGTCAAAACGATTTGGGAAAAAGGACTCCACAGATCGAAATTTTTCAGTTCACAAAGAAATGAAAGAACTTTTTGAAAAGACGGTTTTTTTAAAAAATCTATTTTTTTCTGTCGAGTCCTCCGACTCTTGGAGCCGAACTGGATTTGTTTTCAGTTCCATATAAAGAAACTGCCTGTTTAGGAAGGCTTGTTTTTCTCCATTCATACCAGGAACCCTGATATGTTTTTACATCCTGATATCCTACTTCTTTCAGCATCAGTGCCGGGAGGCAGGATCTTGCACCGTTATAATCGTAAAGTACTGTAGTTCTTTCGGGCATAAAAGGAAACCCTTGAAGTCTTCTTGTGAAAACGGCTTTTTCGATAATAAATCCTTCCATATCGAAGAATGTTCTCCAGTCCCATAAAAATGCACCGGGGAGTCTTCCGCACAAAGTGCCGTTTTCCGGATTATTGAGACGGGGAAGTTTTCCGTCATATTCTTCCTTTGTTCTTGTATCAAAGATCTGCAGACGAGTGAGATTTTTTTCCATGTACGCTTTGTCTGCAATTCCGTTCATACTCAATGGTTTTGCAGAAGGTTCAAATTCAGCTGCCAATGCACCGGGAGCTGTTTTCACTCCTTCAAAAGGCCATTTTTTTCCCAAGAGAAATGTTTCTCTGAATCCTGCTTCACGCAGGAAGTAAACCATTCTGGAAGCATACATTCCCATTCCTTCATCAAATACAATGACTCTTGAACATCCTGATTTTTCGATCAGGTCCATGATGCCTGCAATATTGCCAGACATTTTCTTCTGAGATTCGTTATCTGTTCCGTATGCCTTCTTGATAAACGTAAAGAAATGAGCACCAGAGGCAGTCTCTTCTTCGTAGGATGCCTGAAGACGGCAGTCGATGATAAAATCGTCTTTCAAGATCGAATCCTTTATAAAGT
>JBPOJG010000164.1:0-1760 GCA_052033835.1 Spirochaetota bacterium | reverse complement strand
AAACGCTCTGCAGTTCCTGGAATGCCATTTTGAGCCATCTTTCCGGAAAAATATCCTTATTTGTTCTGAAATATCTGGTTCTGGAAACAAGTGAATGAAACACAACCCCAAGTACAAGAGCTCCTCCCGCTCCCTGAATGGATTTTCCCATTGCATCCCCGTTCACAAAGACAGAGTATTTCCTTCCTCGAAGAATAACGGATTCAGTAATGCAGATATCCCCCCCGATTTCATGAATTCTCTTTTTGAAATCAAATTTCTTTTTCTGACTGATGAGAAAATCGATTTTTACCGACTCGCTCGATGATTTTTTGGCAATCAGAGGGTTTACGATCAGAGTCGTAAGAAAATAATCACCGTCCTGCTGCTCTTTCAGAATCTGAACCTGCTGAAGGGTGGACTGAAGTTCACTTGTCCTTTCAGCAACTCGCTTTTCCAGATTGTTTCTGTGGTCCTCCACTTCCTCGTAAAGCTCCAGAAATCTGTTCGAAAGCATTCCTGCAATCCCGATCACAAAAATGAAAAATGCAAATTTGCTGAATGCAAGACCTGTATTCAGCACAAGTGAATCTACTATATCAAATACTGATGATATAATGATTGTCAGTATTCCGAGAAGAAGTCTCTTGGCACTGGGAATGTTCATTCTCGTGGCTCGTATCACGACTGCCGTAGCGTAGATTACACTTACAAGAGTCATAATCTGCCAGATACGGAGAATATATTCCATTATATATCCGGGAACAAAAAAGTTCGGAATGCAGAGTGCGATCGACAGAAGAAAGACCGTTTTTGAAAATCGGGAACGTTTTCCAAAAAAAAGCTGCTCCTCAAAAAAAGTGAGGATGGCAGGAAGGGGGTAAAGCACAATCAGTTCAATTCTCTGAATCAGGATGGAATCGACTGGAAATTCAAAAACGATATTGGATCTGGTAAAAATGTATACAGGCAGAAGAAATCCGAAGAGTCCGAAATACAGATTGTAAAGTTCATTTCTTCTCTTGCTGAAAAGTAAAAGATGATATAATCCCACTACAAAATAAATCCCCATAAAGCTGATTCCGAGGATGTCTCTTTTTTCAAATTCAAGTTCATCCAGAAAATCAATTTCATATCCTTGCGTAAAATAAAGCCCCGTATGATCGTATCTGGGATCACCTTCCATTTTTAAGACAAGCACATTGTTCTTCTGCCTGAGGTATTTCGGATTAATCTGCCAGACTTTGTTTCTGACTGTTCTGTGATGAACAATTTTTCCGTTCTCTGATTTCCCTTCTGATGCAATCAGATTTCCGTTGATATAAATGGAAAAGACTTCTCCTGCCTCGCCGAGCTTTATCGCAGGCTGCCTGTTTCCGTTCAGAAACTCATTTGGTGCATCAAAAACGGTCCTGTAGGTATAAACTGCATAATCCGACTGAGCAGAAAAATTTTTGTTGGCCCAGACTGGAAATTTTTCAATTCTCTTCCAGGATTTGTCTGCAGATTCGGAAAACGCAGATGCAGGATCGAACCCCTCACGAATCTCCCAGACTCGAGGCAGACAGGATTCAGAGCTGCATATCTGCTTCAGACTGATTCGCTCATCAGATTTCAATGGAAGAACAAATATCAGCAGGATCAGGAATCGAAGTATCATAGTAAACTGCCGTACATTTGATTATAAAGAAGCTGACTGTCAAACCATAAAAATTCAAATTTTTTCATTCTTCTCAAAATAAGAAGAAAATGAAAGGATATTGATTCTGCATCTCTCAGGT
>JBPOJG010000368.1:0-3266 GCA_052033835.1 Spirochaetota bacterium | reverse complement strand
TCCAAAAGAAGAAAGGTCATGGAATCAAAAGGCAGTGATGCCTGGAAGCCGGGGCCTAGGCCGAGAGTTGTATCCAAGGCTCTCCGCGCGTACAGCTCTATGGTGACAAGCGCTGCAAGAGGGGCGATCCGAGAGATATAATTTTCCACTGAATAACTCACCTTGCGCACTTCGTGTGCAGGTGAGTAAAAAACGCAGTCAGTCTGCTTTCTGCGGCAGTAATCGATATCTCAAAAAAGACCTCTCAGAAACCCGTCGATTCATTTTTTCTTGAATGTTTTCTCATTATAACATATCTTTCCAGACACAGTCTAAAAAACAATTCCTTCTCCATTTTGAGCACTTCTTTGAATTACTCAAAAAACGATGAGGGCGGGCTTCATCTCAGTCAAGGATTCCTCAATCTTACCTGCATTTGCCGCGCTGCCCAAAGCCCAACCTGTGCAGGCCTGAGTAAATAAATGCGATCCAGCCTTCTCATCTGAAAGAATCAGTCCTGGCTCTTCAAGAGATGCATGATAAAAATGAAATTTGTGATTCTCATCGTTTCTGTCGGAACTGAAATACAATGCCATACCGTCATAATGATAATATGGCATAATTTCATTTGCACCTGAGTTTACCCGGCTTCCCAGATTGACAGGATCCGACCAGGATTCAGTTTTCATATCTCTGCTCGAAGCCCAGAGATCAAATCCTCCGTATCCGCCAGGTCTGTTGGAGCTGAAAACCAAAGTTTTTCCGTCGGGAGAAATGGAAGGCATCTTATCTTCAAAGTTCGAATTGACTTTCAGAAGATGCTCCGGCTTTGACCATCTGTCAGTAGAAAGATTTTTTCTGGTAAGATTCTTTACCAGGTAAATATTCAGCCCTTCCAGACCGTCTCTTTTAATGGAAGATTCCCTTCTTCCTGTAAAATAAATTTCTATCGGCTTTCCATTTTCATCAAAAAGGATACTGAAAGGTCCTTCAAAATCCCCTGTATTCAGCTCTTTAAAGTTTACTGGAGGTGCCCACTCCGGCTTTCCTGTTCTGTCTTCAAAATTTTTGTTTTCAGAAAGCCATATATCCATTCCCCCTTTTCCCCCAGGACGGTTGGACTGAAAGACAATGTACCTGGAATTGGGAGAAATGACAGGTGAATATTCCACATTCTGAGTATTCAGAGGATATCCGAAACCGGAATGATTTCCCTCTTCGGCAGAGAGACAAATGGACAGCAGTAAAACTAGAATTCCTTTAATCATGCAATATTCTTTTCTCTGAAAAGCCCTTTTTTTTAAAGCTTTTTTGTGTTTTCCGGCTAAAAATTCAGACAGTAAGTTTGACTTTCAAGCAGTCGCCTGGAAACTACGGAAACTGGGTTCACCTGTCCAATTTTCGTTTTTGAGACAATATTGCCGTTTCAGATTCGGTGAATAACAGACTGAGAATGCGGTCTTCTTTTTTCTGCATTCTTTTTTCTTCCTTTACCGAAATCTCATGATCATAACCCAGAAGATGAAGAATACCGTGTACAAGAAGTCTGTAAAACTCTTCCTTTACGGAATGACCGATTTCTTTGGCCTGCTTTTTCATTGTATCATAGGAAATCACAATCTGCCCCAGATTCTGAACGGGAATCTTCAGATCAGGATTGTAAAGAGGAAAAGAAAGCACATCCGTCGCCTTGTTCTTTTTTCTTTTCTCCAGATTGAGCTTTTGGATTTCAGAGTCTGAAACAATGTTCAGTTCAAGAAAGAAGTTTTTCAGTTTAACTGTATCTTTTACAGCCTTCTCGCAGCTTTCGATGATTTTTGCTTTGGAATCCGGAAGTCTGTGTCCCGTGCTGTTTAAAATGATGATTTCATTCATTTGACAGCCATTTAGGATACAGACCTGCATCAAATCCCAGAAGACTGAAAATCCGTCCTGCGATAAAATCTCCCAGATCGTCAAAACTCTCCGGCATCTGATAAAAACCGGGAGAAGCAGGAAGGATCACTGCCCCCGCCTCATCGAGAGACAGCATATTTTTCAGATGAATTCGATTGTAAGGGGTTTCTCTAGGAACAAGGATCAGTCTTCTTCTTTCCTTCAGAGTTACATCCGCACATCTTTCTATCAGATTGTCCGTAAATCCTGCATTGATTCCTGCAATTGTCTTCATTGAGCACGGAATAATGACCATTGCATCCCATCTGTTCGAACCGGATGCAATGTCCGCCCCGATATCGCCGAAAGGCCTGAAACTGATTCTGTGTACAGGAGATATTTTCCATCTGTTTATAATGAAATCCAGAAACTCAGTATCATTATTTATGTTCGTTCTGTATTCTTCTCTGAAAATCCTTATGGATGCGGGACTGACAATAAGACTCGATTCCCCTTCCATTTCCAGAAGTTTTTTCAAAAATCTGGCCGGATAAACAGAACCGGATGCTCCGGATATTCCGACAACCAGCTTCAAGAAAGATTCCTGAAATGAACTGCAAGTTCATTCCATCTGTCAGCCAGAATTCCGAGAAACAGAATGATGGAAATGGAGGCATTGATATGAAAAAAAGCAATCGGCACACGGCTGAGATCATCCGGCTTCACAAGAATATGCTCAGCAGCAAAAAGAACTGAGGTAATGATTAAAAATATATAATATATCCCACCCAGTCCGGCAGAATATCCTCCCATAAAAAGAAATCCGAGCGAGATGATATGAGCTGTTCTTGCGATCCAGAGTGATTTTTCCACTCCAAACCTGGACGGAATCGAATAGAGACCTTTTTGTCTGTCAAATTCAATATCCTGAGTGGAGTACAGAATATCGAACCCTGCAATATGAAACATCAGCCCGAGAGTCCAGTACACCGGAACCATTGAAAGAGAGTCTCTTACGGCAATCCAGGCACCGCTCGGCGCAATCCCGATTCCGAGTCCAAGCACAAAATGACAGAGCCAGGTAAATCTTTTTGTATAACTGTAGAAAAGCACAATAAAGAGAGCCGGAAAAGACAGAAGAAAAGTATATATATTAATGAAAAAAGATGCACCAACGAAAACCAGACAGAAAAAAACAGTGAATGCCCAGGCAGTATTTTTTGATATTTTTCCTGAAGGAATCTCTCTGTTTTTCGTTCTGGGATTTTCTGCATCAATGTCCGCATCTGCAGTTCTGTTGAATCCCATTGCAGCGTTTCTTGCTGATGCCATACATACAAGTATAAGCAGAAGTCTTTTAATGAGTTCCTCCTTTGTGAGAGAAGATCCCAAAAGAGCAATAATGGATGCAA
>JBPOJG010000324.1:0-38574 GCA_052033835.1 Spirochaetota bacterium | reverse complement strand
GAGTTCCTACGAAAAAATAAGCGGGGATGTTATTGCGGAAAGGACAGGATAGAGACAGCCGAGGATCAGTGTGGTCGGATGAGCAAAATTTTAAGGAGTTCCTGCGGAAATCCGGGGGTTTCGGAGGTGTGAGGCTCCGGGATAGGGATCGAAGCGGTGTCAATAAGATGCGGCTGCAGCTTATTGACAGAAGCGAGAGCCCGGGACTGCGTGCTCTTTTTTGCACGCAGTCATCCCCAAAATTACTTTACAGAAGATGCTTGGTTTTTTCAGATAGTGCCATGGCTGCAAGGAAAGTGCTGAGACTGGGAAATCCGATCCTTAGAGAAAGAAGTTTGGAAGTGACAGAGGAAGAGGTCAGGACCAAAGAGTTCAAGAAATTAGTTGGGGATCTGTTTGATACAATGAGATTCGAGAATGGAATAGGGCTTGCCGCTCCTCAGATCGGTATACTCAAAAAAATTGTCATTGTAGGAGTAGAGGAAGAGAATCCCAGATATCCGGATGCACCGAAGATCAAAGAGCAGATCCTGATCAATCCTAAGATTACTCCGTTGGCAGGGAATGGAAAGGGTTACTGGGAAGGATGTCTTTCTGTTCCGGGGATGAGAGGGTTTGTGGAAAGGCCATACAAAATCAGGGTGGAGTACAGAGATTTAAAATGGAAAGAACATTCTGAAATCATCGAAGGTTTCCCCGCCATTGTGTATCAGCACGAATGTGATCACTTGGAAGGGATTCTATATGTAGACAGACTGAAGAGTTCTAAATTGTTCGGGTATACAGAAGAAGTGGATACACGGGGAGATGAACTGGATTAGGTCGGAATTTTCCCTCTGAGCAGCTGATCTATATCTTTATCATCATCGTCTGTATACTTAGCCTTAAAATCATCATTGTTCATTATCTGAAAAAACATATCCAGTTTTGCCAGTTTAAATACATTCAGGATCATCGGTTTAAGGCCTACGAGTACCAGCTCTCCCTTTTTGTTCTTGATTGCATTCAGTGATTTGATTAAGGTTCCGATTCCTGAAGAGTCGATATAATCCAGTTTATTCATATCAATGGCGAGCATTGTCGGAGAAGAATCCAGCTGCTTTTGAAAAAGTGTCTCAAATTCTTCTGTGTTTTCAATGTCAAACTTGCCATGGATTTCGATGATTTTAATTTTCCCTATGCTGTTTAGTTTTAACTCCATTCAAGCCTTCTATCTATGTTATAATTTCGTTGCGCAATGGATTCTGCGAAGTTCAATTTTTCTGGAGTACAGCCTGCAGGAAAGCAAAAAAAAAAAATATAGGAAAATTTTTGGTCTATTTGACAGCGATTTCTATCCCTGAAGTCTGTCCTTATTATGGTAGATTTTTCACTTACAGATGAACAGAAAGCGTTAAGACAGCTTGCCAGAGACTTTGCGAAAAACGAAATAGCACCTCATGCAGCCAGATTGGATGAAACGGGCGAATATCCGATGGATATTTTAAAAAAGGCTTGGGAAGTAGGACTTATGAACCTGCACATTAAGCCGGAATACGGCGGATCAGGAATGGATGATTTTGCTGAGATGTTGACTGCGGAAGAATTGAATTATGCCTGCTCGGGTGTAGCTACTGCAATTCTTGCGAACAATTTGGCGTTGGCTCCGGTTCTTCTTGGAGCTGACGATTATGTAATGAAAAAATTTATAGAACCGATGACTCAGGAGTTTACTCTTGCAGCCTATGCCGTGACTGAACCTGGAGCAGGCTCTGATGTTGCAGGGATAAGAACTGCAGCTGTACGTGTAGGTGATGAATACATTGTCAACGGAAGCAAGCAGTGGATTACAAATGCAGGTGTGAGTGACTGGATGTTTGTTCTAACCAAAACTGACCCATCTTCAGGACACAAGGGAATGACTGGTTTTATCATAGATTCAAAGTCTCCAGGTGTAATTATTGGGAAAAAAGAAAAGAATATGGGACAGAGATGTTCTGATACCCGTTCTGTCACTTTTGAGGATGTAAAAGTTCCTAAGAATCAAATGATCGGAAAAGAAGGGGACGGGTTCAAGATAGCAATGGGTGCTTTTGATCATACGCGTCCTGCTGTTGCGATTGGCGCAGTGGGTGTGGCAAAAGCAGCTCTTGACCATGCAGTCCGTTACGCAAACACTAGAAATGCATTCGGCAAGCCGATCTCTGCAAATCAGGGAATCAGTTTTATTCTTGCCGATATGGCGAAGGATGTGGAAGCGGGAAGGATGCTCTGCTGGCAGGCGGCTTGGCTTATCGACCAGGGTTACAGAAATACGTATCAAGCATCGATAGCGAAGGCTTTCTGTGCGGATATGTGTGTGCGTGTCTGTACAGATGCAGTGCAGGTATTTGGCGGTTATGGTTTCAATACTGAGTATCCTGTAGAAAAACTTATGAGAGATTCCAAGATATTCCAGATCTATGAAGGAACTTCCCAGATACAGAGAGTCATCATTTCCAAATTCCTCAATGACGGCAGAGGGATAGAGAGTCCGAATCTCTGAGAGTGTCTGTTTCAGTGCAGTATTTTCCGGTATTCGCATACTGCACTGAATTTTCTTCTGAATCCGGGAAAGGAAAAATAAAACATTGAAAAACAAGGGAATTTTTAGAAGGCTTCTGTCCTATTCCCTGACGTACAAATACAGATTTTCTTTTGGTATATTTTTTGCACTTTTTACTTCACTTTTTAATGCTGTTTCACTGACAGTTCTGATTCCTCTTTTTGATGCTCTTGGTTCCACTCAGAAGCAGAAATTTCAGATGGAATTCACTGTTCCTGAAAAAAAGATACTTTATAAAGAAATGGTCATGGGTTATGATTCTCTTGACGGTCTCGAGAAGATCAAAAGGGTTCTGATCAATGTGAAGCAGGAATCCAATGATTATATGAAGGACAAGGAACCCAAGGAGATCGTCTGGTCTGTATGCAAGATTATCATCCCTCTCTCTGTACTTAAGCTTCTTTTTTATCTGGCTTCTGTCTACTGCATAGCGACTGCAGGTTATATGGCAGTGAGGGATATTCGACAGAGGCTCTACGACAAGATGCAGACTCTTCCTTTGACTTATTTTTATAAGGAAAAGACTGGAATGCTGATGAGCAGGATCATCAATGATGCGGAAATCATTGCTGCTGTGATTTCCAGCAATCTCAGGGATGCCATCATCAACTTTTTTTATCTGATCACTCATCTTGTGATCCTTCTTTATCTGAATGCGGAACTGCTTCTGATTGCAGCAGTAACCGTTCCTGTCATTATGTATCCAGTCACTCTGTTTACAAAGAAGATTGCAAAATCAACTCAGAAGCTTCAGGAAAGAATTGCAGATCTGAATGGGATTGTACATGAAATGATTGCAGGAATCAGAGTAATTCGCTCATTTCGAATGGAAGAGTCCATTCAGCACAATTTTCAGGCAGTCAATGACAAAGCTTCTCACAGAAACTTCAAGGGACAGTTTTATCTGCAGATGGCCCCTAGTCTTGTTGAGTTTACATCTTCTCTGGTTGTCATCGGGTTTTTCTGGATTGGAGCGAGTCTGATTTACAGCGGAAGATTTACTCAGGGCGAGTTTATGGCTTTTCTTCTGACTCTTATGTTTCTTCTCAGGCCCGTCACTCAGCTTTCTCAGATGGCCGGGAAAATCACTCAGGCCAGATCTGCGGGCACCCGTATTTTTGAAATTCTGGACAGGGAAATTTTCGAGGATCACAGTACATTAGGTTCGGGACTGAAGAACAGAGGTCTTCAGAATTCAATTGTGCTTGAGAATCTTCATTTTACTTATCCGGATACTGTGCAGGAAGTTCTGAAAGGAATTGATCTGAAAGTTAAAATAGGTGAAACTGTTGCACTGGTCGGATCAAGCGGAAGCGGAAAGTCCACTTTGATGGATTTGATTCCCCGTTTTTATGAACCGACTGAAGGCAGGATTCTGATGGACGGAGTGGATATCAGAGAAATGTCCCTGGCAGAACTCAGAAACAGGATCGGTATTGTCACTCAGGAAATATTTCTTTTTCATGGATCTGTTAATGAAAATATATCCTACGGAAAGAAAGAGTATTCTCAAAAGGAAATTGAGAGAGCCGCTAGACTTGCGAATGCCCATGATTTTATCATGGAGATGGAGCAGGATTATGAAACTGTTCTCGGAATCAGAGGGCTGAACCTTTCGGGAGGGCAGAGGCAGAGACTTGTAATTGCCCGTGCACTTCTTCGAAATCCGGAAATACTGATACTCGATGAAGCAACAAGTGCTTTGGACAGCAAGTCGGAAAAACTTGTGAGTGCTGCCTTGGACAGGCTTTTCCGAAACAGAACAACCTTTATCATTGCTCACAGGCTTTCAACGATTCGTAAAATCAGGCGGATACTCGTGATTGACGGAGGAAGAATTGCAGAAGAAGGAGATCACGAGTCGCTTCTGGCAAAAGGCGGTCTGTATTCCCGTCTCTATGAAAATCAGTTTGCCGGATAGTGGCTGATATGAATCTTCGCAGGGAACTGAGCCGGGAATTTGCTGTATATTTTATATTTCATCTTCGGGAGGAACTCAAGAAACCTTCTGAAGTCACAGACTATATTACTCTTGAAGGTGAAAGCTTTCGTTCTCAGACGGAGAATATGATTTCTGATCTGAAAAAAGTCATCCCTAATCTTCAGGAGAGAAGGCCTGTACTCAATTTTTTCAAACAGTGGTGGAATCGGCAGAGGCTCAATGTCAATTCTTCTTTAGTCTACGAGCAGTCCACTTTCAAGGCATACAATCAGATGTTTTTTTTCAGAATCATGGATATACGTTTTCATGAAAATTCCCTCAGAAAAAAATTTACTGAGAATATGAAAAATCAGACCAGGATGATTCGCGAGAAGGGAAGGCTTGTTACATTTGATATGCTGTTTCAAGGAGAGATGGTATTGTACCCAATTCTTGAAATTATGCTGAAGAGGAGCAGACTTCCGTTCAGAGAGGGAAAAAAGATTCTGTATGAGCAGAGCAGCTTTATTCAAAGATCAGCCTACGAGGTGATTGATTCTGAATTGAGAGATTCGCTTTCACGCACAGATTCCATTCTGAAGGCAATTCTGCCTGAGAAGGTGGCTGAAGAGCTGAAAAGGAAGAAAAAAGTGCAGCCGAAACTGTACGACTCAATCACGATTATGTTCTGCGATTTGGCTGGTTTTACTGAAATATCTTCTCGGCTTGCCCCGGAGGATCTTCTTCGGGAATTGAATGAATGTTTCGGACATTTTGACAAGATAACTTCAATGCTCAGTCTGGAGAAAATAAAGACAATCGGCGATTCTTATATGGCTGCTGCTGGGCTTGATGAAAGTGCCAAGGTTTTGCATTCGGTCAACAGTATCCTTGCTGCATCTAGAATTCATGAATTTTTAAGGAAATATGTGAAAAGTCAGAACAGAAAAGGTCTGCCCGCATGGAAGGTCAGAATCGGGATACATACTGGTCCTGCTGTAGCCGGCATACTGGGAGAAAATCGGTTTAATTATGATATATGGGGAGATTCCGTAAATGTAGCTCAGAGAATGGAGGCTTACGGAGAAGCGGGAAAAATCAATGTGTCCCGTGAAACGATGGAATCCTCATCTGCTTTTTTTGTTTTTGAAGAAGGCAGAAACATAAATGTAAAGGGCAAGGGAATGCTCGAAATGTTTTTTGTAAAAAGTATAAAACCAGAACTGTCTTTAAATGGTGCGGGAAGAACACCTTCTGCCAAATTTAAGAAACTCTACGAATCCCTGCTGAATCCTGCACCAAAACTTTAAACAAATCATCCTATTTAAAGTTCTTTTGAATGGACTGAAGTCCTGTTCAAAAAACTGCAAATCCATGAGAAAATATTCTTTTTTAGGTTCTGCACAATCTATGCAGTCAGTCGTTCAGCGAATCGGCGGGCATTATGAAGTATTGGCGGCTGCGGTATGCTGAACAGGGGAATATCTGCTTCGGATATGAAGACAGTGAGGTTGGACAAAAAATCTGGAAATTTAAAAAACAGGAATGATTCTAAAATATAAGAAAAAAGAACTCTTTGACATATCCTTTCCTGACTGCTGATACAAAATTCATGATTTTAAATGGAAAAAATCCCATTGTATCTGAGACTTTTTGAATCTCAATTTTTTTTAAGAGAGAATCTCAAAATAATACAGAATATTTTTTGTGCCAATTCTGTTTATATTTTTAATATTGGTGTTTCTTTGTCTCTGAGAATACTGAAAATGATTTGTTAATGATTCACTGAATATGCAAAGACTGTCTTGAATGCAAAAATCCTGATTGCATTGAATCCGTTTTAAATCAATAAAATCAGTATTATCCGTGAGTTTTTCTCAGACCAGCCTTTTCTCTCAAATCCTGACTGCAGGAATTTTAGAAAAACATTAATTAGACAGATTGGTATATATTCATATCCTTCATTATAAAATCTTCAATGAACGGACTCGATTAATGAGGGAGGAATATTATATTTTTTATGAATCGGAAAAAATAATGATTGAAAAAGCATTAATATGTATATATATCGTAAAAATAGAGCATCAGTAATAGGTGCAGAAACCCAGTTCCTGTTTCTGAAAAACCTTTGATGCAGATAAAAGTGAGGCTGTAAGCAATGAAAAAACGTGCAAAACTCCCGACAGACGGGAAAAAAAGAGAAGGCTCTGACAAAATCGTAAAAAAACAGATTTCAATCAGAATTGATGCTGAGACTATCGATTATTTCAAGAAAATGGCTACTGAAACTGGAATCAGTTATCAGAACCTGATGAACATCTATCTGACTGATTGTGCAAGCAAGAAGCAGAAGATCAAGATGATGTGGGGCTGAAAAAGTGGATATCATTATCCATAATTAGCTCATCTTGAAACTGCTGGGTTATTTTGGTAATTCAGCAATCCTGACCGGTGTTTTAAAAATCACCGGTTTTTTTTTACCAATTCCTTAATTTTTCGGATCAGTCTTTTTATCTTTTCCGGTTTCTTTGTTTCGCATTCCCAGATAATTAAAACTTTCCATCCGTCTTTTTTCAGCATTTTGACAGTGTCCTTGTCTCTTTGTACATTCTTTTCGAATTTTTTTTCCCAGAATTCTATGTTTGTGGAGGGAGTAGTGGTCTTTTTGCAGTTTTTGTGACGATGCCAGAAACATCCATGTACAAATACAAGCGTTTTGTATCCATGAAATACAATATCAGGTTTTCCCAATATTTTGTTTGAATTTTTCCTGAATCTCAGTCCTGATTTGTGAAGTTCTGATCTGATTTTAATTTCCGGTTTCGTATCAGAAGACCGGATACGTCTCATATTTTCCGATCTTTTTTCAGGATTCAGATGATCCAGTTTATCTGTTCTCCTGAAGTCTTTTGATCCTGTCCTGCATAATCAGTTCCTTGAACAGATCGTCCAAGTCTCCGTCCATCACTGCAGAAAGGTTGTGGCTCGTGTAGTTGATCCTGTGGTCTGTCATCCTGCCTTGCGGAAAATTATAAGTTCTGATTCTTTCTGATCTGTCACCGCTCCCTACCATCTGTTTTTTCAGTGCATCGGAACTTGCTTTCGATTCTTCTTCTCTTTTTTCCTGGATTCTGGCACGAAGAATTCTCATTGCCTTGTCCTTGTTTTTCAGCTGCGATTTTTCATCCTGACAGCTGACTACAATTCCGGTCGGGATATGGGTGATTCTGACTGCTGAATCTGTTGTATTGACTGACTGTCCGCCGGGTCCTGATGATCTGAAAACATCTATCCTGATTTCGTTTTCGGCTATATGAAGTTCCGATTCTTCCACCTCAGGAAGGACTGCAACGGTGATTGCGCTTGTGTGAATTCTTCCGCCTGATTCGGTTACGGGAATTCTCTGTACCCTGTGTGCTCCGGGTTCAAATTTGAATGTATCATAAGCAGATTCATCCTGAATGGAAAATACAATTTCCTTGAATCCTCCGAGTCCTGTAGGAGCTGCTTCTACAGTTTCATATCTCATTTTATGTTTTTCCAGATATTTGGAATACATTCTGAATATGTCTGCAACAAAAAGAGCAGCCTCTTCGCCTCCGGTGCCTGCACGAATTTCCACAAGGATATTTTTTCCGGAATTTGGATCGGGAGGGAGGAGCATAATTTCCAGTTCTTCTGAAAGTGAATTCAGAAGACTTTCGGAGCTTTGTACTTCTCCTTTCAGCATTGAAATCATTTCTGAATCTGATTCTGTCTTCAGAAGGGATCTGGCATCTTCCAGATTTGTTTCCGTTTTGAGATACTCTTCAATTTTATCGAAGATAGGTGTCAGTCTGGCTCTTTCTTTGGACAGGTCTTTCAGTTGTCCTGGTTTCAGATTCTGCGGATTAGACAGTTCTTCATCTATCTTCAGATATTTTTGGCGGATTTTTAAAAGTCTGTCTCTCATGTTAGGATAGAAAAAAAACTGGTCTTTTTTTTTACAGTAAAATAGTATTTAAGCGGTGACAGGATTTTCCGATACGGAATATCCTCATACAAAAAGGAGGGGATTGTGGAGAAAACTATTTCTGACAGAATATATTCCATACTTATGGATGCGGATCGGTATCAGTCGCCTTTTGCAAAAAGCATAGGTGAGCCGGATGAAATTCTTTTTCCCCTGATTAGAAAATACTGCTTTCAGACAGCGGCAATATCTGCATTTTCCTCTGTTCCGAGCGGTACAGCGGGAATTCTGACAGTTTTCCCTGAGATATGCTCCATTCTGAAGCTGCAGTCGAGAATGGTAAAGGACATTGCTTCTGTGTACGGAAAAGAGAAAAGCCTTTCAAAGGAAGTGATTTTATACTGCATATTCAAGAAATCCGGTTCGAATCTTTTGGACCGTTTTATCAGAATGACCTCCTCACGCGTGATTGTCAGACCGGTGAGCATCAGAACTTTTGGAAACTTTCTTCAAAAATGGAGTCCGCTCCTCGCAGGCAAATTTTTCGGGAAAGGGATTTCGAGGATTCTTCCCTTGATGGGATTTGCAATAGGCGGAGCATCCGGATATCTCGATACCAGAATTGTCGCAATTACGAGCATGAATCTTTTCTCGAGGGATATACTTGTGATGGAAGAGGAGAATGAACTTGAAGAAACCTGAGACTGTCTGGAAATGATTCTGTCATTGAAATGAAAAAAATATATATAGTAATGATTCTTATCTTTGCCCTGCAGTGCAGAAAGCAGACTGAAGTCGAAAAGATTGATGTGCTTCTCAGTTCAGAAAAGTTCAGCAAGGCGGAAGAAACTGCAAGAAGCAGACTGTCCACAAAACATTCCAATGACGAGTATCTTTCCAAGGAACCTGCAAAGGACAGGGTTGTTCTGTTTTCAAATGACAGAAACAGGGTTGTGTGGACGGAAGGCAGACAGCTTCAGTTCAGGGATCTCGCAAATCCTCTTTCCAAGACAATCGGGCTGAATGAAACTGCTGAAAATCTGAGCATCTCTTCCGATGCAGAACATGCACTGATTTCAGTCTCAGCTGCAAACGGCACTGCCTGCAGACTGCTTGCGGTTTCCATTCTGGAAAAAAAGAAATCCCATTTGAGCGAAAGTTTTGTCCACTGCAAAAATCAGTTTGGAATTTCAAAAGACGGAACTCATATTTATTATATTCTGGACAGCAGTCTGTATGCAGAGGAGACTTCCGGATCAAAGAATCATAAGGTTCTTCTGGATAAACGGTATTTTCCAGAAACCGTCCATTCTGTAAGAAACAGATACTATTTCAGAGCAGTCGGTCATAATTTTCTGATATTTTCCGGAGATGCAGGAGCATACAATGTATACTGGTTCGATGTCAGAAAAAACAATCTCGAGAAAATTACAGATGCGGCGAGTCCTCTTTTTTATTACGGATCCGGGAAAAATGCATACTTTATCAGAGGTCATATAGGAAATCTGAATGCGCAGGAGATCATTTTCTCGGCTCACGGCAGGCCGTCTCTTTCTGATTCTTTTCCGGTGAGCATAAAGGAGACTGTCCTCTGGCCTGTATCTGAAAATAATGAATTTGTATCTCTAACGGACGGTAGGACAGTTATCTGGACTCCCGGAGGAAAGAAAAAGGAACTGCCTCTTCTTGCAAAACATATCTATCTGAGTGCCAGGGACAATATCATTTATGAAACCTCGGAAGGATATCTGATGAGAACTTCCATGGATTTTTCTGAAGAAGACTGGAAGGCACTGGAGCTTTATAAAAAGACAAGGGAAAAAACAGGAGAAAAATGATGAAATTTTCATTATTATTGATCATATTGGGATTTGCGGGATGTTCTTCGGGAATCTCGAATGCAAAGCAGAATGAGTTTTCGGACAAAAAAATGAAAATTTCATTTCAGGGGAAACTGAATTCCATTCCGTCTGTCCTGAAAGGAAAACCTCTCAGGCTCGAAACTAGATTTTACAGATGCACTGAGACCGATTTTGGAAAGCTGGATGCAGACAGAGGGATTTACCCTAGAAAAAAGGACGACTGCAGAGATAAGTTTATTTCTTCGAGTTTCAGTTTTAATTCTGAGCAGAACTATAAGTTTGAACAGGAGATTTCATCCGGATGGACACACGGTTTCATCAGACTTCTGGATATTGAGGAAGTTTCCGGAAAATATTCCCCAGGAGACAGTCCCTTCTGGTTTTCTCCTGAGGATCTTTCCGGCGGAAAAGCATTTTCTCATGATTTTTCATTCATTTCCATGAAAAATCCAATACCTGAGAAAAGACAGGAAGAGCTTGGTGCAGTGTTTGCTCCGATCATTGTAATGAAGAAAGGAAAAAAGTTT
The DNA here is from genome assembly GCA_052033835.1 of Spirochaetota bacterium. Classification (GTDB taxonomy): domain Bacteria; phylum Spirochaetota; class Leptospiria; order Leptospirales; family Leptospiraceae; genus DAORDI01. The sequence goes on along the minus strand of JBPOJG010000324.1, from coordinate 27,728 downwards.
TATCCGTCAAATCTTGAAAAGTATCATACCAGATACAAAGTGGAAAAATATTCAGGAAAAAAACCTGACAGCGGATTCTATGAAGTTCCTGATCCGGGAATGGATGAATATCTCGTGCTTGACGAGTCTCTTTACGGAACGGGAGACACTCATCTGTATTATCATGTCAGACCTGCCGATGTTTCCGTTTCAGGCGCTTCTCCAAAAGCTCTCCCCGGATGGAGGGACAACAGAAACTACAGGTATCAGGCAGGTTCAGGAGAAACTGTAATTTCCTATTATTTTTGGTATGATTATAATGAAGGTCCTACATCCTTCGGAAACCGTCATGAAGGTGATCTGGAATCTTTTGCCATTCTTCTCGACAGAAACGGAAAACCGAAAAGAATCATGGCCACAGGTCACAATCATGTAATGATTGATACGGACTGGGAGAATATAAATTCATTCAGAAATCATCCGATTGTATATATTGCTCACGGAAACAAGGGAGCGGACGGAGGGAATCCTACATCCTTTTACGGAGGACATACAGTATCCCTGGATGCAGGAAATTCTCTCTTCACATTTATTACTTCGCCGATGGATATATTTCCGGAAATAGGAACAGAATCTGAGCTTATACTTCCGTCCGATCTGAAAAAGGAAGACCTGAGTAAACTTAGAATTGGACCCGGAGAATGGATTGATAAGAATACAAAGTATGTAGATGCTTCTTCATCTGCATTCAGGTTTGTGAAAAAACTGGTGAGGTGGGAAGAGCCTGGATGGATTGCGGACAGTCAGAGTAAAAATGAATCTCTTTCCGAAATCTTCAGATTCAGAGGAAGGCTTGGAAGGCATCCCAGATCCAGTCTGAAGATATTTGAATTGAAGCAATATGGAAAGTCCCCGGTCAATGTGCCTTTTAAAATGAATGATGAGCAGCATTTTACCTTGGAAAAACCTCGGATGGACAGATGCGAAAAGGGACTGTCGGGAGATTACTGCCCCAAATTCAGAGGCGACAGAAAGACTCCCCAGTTCTGAAACAAAAAATATTTGCCCGTGACGGGTTCTGTGAAATTTCTTGTTTAAATGAGTTACGAGAAAATCCACTTTATTATCAACCCCGCTTCGGGCGGGGGCAGCACGGGCAAAACATGGGCTCAGATGAGATCCTACATCGAAAGCAGACTGGGGACTTTTTCCTTTGAGTTTACTGCAAACAAGGGTCATGGAATTGATCTGGCAAAAAGAGCTGCTGAAAAAAGTGTAGAGAAGATCGTAGCTATCGGCGGAGACGGGTCAATATCTGAAATTGTCAGCGGGATTCTTCTTTCAGGAAATACAAATGTTGTGGTCGGTGTTCTGAATCTTGGAACCGGTGGAGATTTCTGCAGGACTCTCGGAATTCCGGGAGACATTAAACTCGGACTTGAGAAGATTAAAAACGGATCTGTGATCAGTTCCGATATCGGGAAAGTGAGTTTTACGGACAATTCAGGCGGACTGGCAATGAGAAGTTTCATCAACATCGCAGGCTGCGGAATGTCGGGTGAAGTTGTCAGAACAATCAATCAGTCAAAGAAAATTTTCGGCGGATTCTCGTACTATGTCAGCAGTCTGAAAAATCTTTTTTCCTACAGAAATAAACGAGTCCGTATTCTTGCAGACGACAGTCCTGAAAAAAACTTTACAGCTGTCACTGTAGCAGTATGCAACGGTCAGTACTTCGGAGGAGGAATGAGAGTGGCTCCAAATGCTCAGATCTCCGACGGTATGTTTGATGTAGTCATTATGGAAGACTGGAATCTTTGGGAAAAATTAAAGTATTCACCTAGATTATATAATGGCACTATATTAAGCTCTCCTAAAATCACTCATTTTAGAGCTAAGAAAATAGTCATCCTTCCTCAGGACGGAGAAAATGAAGTTTATATCGACTGTGACGGGGAAGATGTCGGAACGATTCCTATGACGCTTGAAATTGTTCCCTCGGCAGTGAGGTTTACAGTATAATGGCAGTGCCGAAAGTCGCCAGACTTGATGTAATAGATAAAAACAAAATCTTCGATCTGATCGTCCTCGGCGGAGGGGTTACAGGCGCAAATATTTTATGGGATGCTTCACTTCGCGGACTCGATGCAGTTCTGTTTGAAAAAAATGACTATGCTTCCGGAACAACTCAGGCGACTTCCAAACTCATCCATGGCGGACTGCGTTACCTGAAAAATGCAGAGTTCGGCCTTGTCAGAGAGTCGCTTCGAGAAAGAAGGTTTCTTGCAAAGATCAGTCCTCACGCGATCAAGCCGATGGGGTTTATGCTTCCTCAGTATTCATTTAAGAACCGTATTGTATTCGGAGTGGGTCTCTCGATGTATGACATGCTCTCGTTTGACAGAAACAGAGATGTTGCAGACGACTGGAAGATTCCGGGAAGCAGATATCTGAACAGGGAAGATACAATGGCTGCAGAGCCGAATATCATCAAGGAAAATCTTCACGGTTCCTATCTGTACTATGATTATGCAAATCTCAATCCTGAAAGACATACAAGCCAGTTCATTTTTTCTGCCAGAACGAGAGGATCATTAGGATTTAATTATACTGAAGTTCTTTCCATCGACAAGAAAGGCGAGATTTTTGAGATTACTGTCTGGGACAAGGTCAAAAGCAGAAAATATCTTTTCCGTTCAAAGACTCTCATCAACTGTGCAGGACCCTGGGCGGACTATATCGACACGGCCGCACTCAAGCAGAATCCGAATCCTCTGATCCGATCCAAGGGAATTCATATCGTTACCAGAAAAATCTGCGGTGACAATACGATTGCCGTTCAGACAAAGGAAGGAGCGCATCTTTTCATTATCCCTTGGAGAGGAAAGACGATCATCGGAACGACCGACGTCATTTATGACGGTCATCCGGATGAATTCAAGGTGACACTGAAGGACATTACTGATCTGATCGCATCTGCGAGAAACTATACTGAACACAGTGTATCTCTTGAAGATGTCGAGATGTTTTACGGTGGTCTTAGACCCTTGGTAAGCGACGGCAAGTCTTCCAAGGAAACGTACAACGCTTCTAGAAAGACTGAGATCACCGACCATTCTGCATCGGGGTTCAAGGGATATTATACTGCGCTCGGCGGGAAATATACTACGAGCAGGGATGTGGCAGAAAAAGCAGTCAATAAAATCTGCTCCTATCTTCCCGGAAAATTCAGAGCCTGTCAGACAATGGACATCCCTGTGCAGGGAGGTTATATTGCAGGAATTAGAGATGCTGTTCAGGACATCAAAAAGAAGTTCCCTCATATCTCGGAAGAAAAAGCGTACGTACTTTCTCGAAGATACGGAAGTCTCGCTGAAGAGATTCTGAAACTCGACAGAAAGTCAAAAGAAGAGATCAGGCTTCCTTTCGGAGTTTCAGAAGTATATTATCCTGAAGAGATAGAGTATATATGCAGTAATGAAGATGTACACTTCTTTTCCGATCTGGTCTTCAGAAGATCCGGAATAGGAAACTCAGGACAGCTCCCTGAAGCAGAATTCAAGAAGCTGATTTCGTTTGCAGCAAAACATTTCGGGGGCAAGGTTCAGGAAAGAGACATTCGTGAAGTCAAATCCAGATACGTTCTCCCTGTCTGAGCAGGTGTTTTTATTTACTGAATTAAATAAATTATTTTCATAGTCTTATGGCAGACAATCGATCATTCATTGTAAATTCTAAAAACCGGAATCAGTATGGCCTGAAAAATACAGGCCTTACTGTTCTTTCTGAAAATGAAATTACCGCAAAAGTGGAAAAATTCGGATTTACTTCGAACAATATCACTTATGCATCACTTGCTGAGACGATCCCGTATCTGAAATTTTTCCCGGATGTTTCCAATGAGGAAAACGGGATTCTTCCTGTCTGGGGAATTGCAAAGGTGACGGAATCAAAACATCCGGAAATCAGAGCAGGGCAGAGATTCTTCGGGTTTCTTCCGGCTGCAGAGTATGTGCAGATCAGACCTTCTTCTGCAAACAGCTCCGGGTTTACTGCGGAAAGAAAACAGATCAAGCCGGAATACGGTTTTTATAATTCATGCAGTTTTCTGGATAAGGATGTATTTTATGAAGAGTCTCTCGAAGATGAAATGACTGTTTTCAGACCTCTTTTTCTGACAGGAATTCTTGTCGCTGACTGGCTGGAATTCAATGAATACAGGTCTGCCGATACGGTGGTTATATCTTCTGCATCCAGCAAGACTTCCTATGGTATTGCAAAAGCAGTAAAAAGTAATGAAAAAAAATGCAGATTGATCGGTCTTGCTTCGGAGAGAAATACAGAATTCTGCAGGTCACTCAAAGTATATGATGAAGTGATTTCCTATGATCGGGTCGAAGAAATCTCTGCAGATTACAGTGTTCTGTATGCGGATGTCGCAGGCAGTGAACCGCTCCGGGAAAGACTCGGTGCTTATCTCGGAGAAAGACTGAAACTTGTTCTGTCAGTGGGGATGTCACACGGAAGCACAGCCGGATTTCAGGCAGGCATACTTGGAGAAAGATTCGAGATTTTCTTTGCTCCAGGATGGATGATGAAACGAAGAAGAAGGCTCCCTGAGAAAATTGGACATATCTGGAAATCTCAGATCGGTTCAGTGGGAAATTATTTTCGGACAGTGAGAAAGAGGGGTCTCGAAAACTTTGAGAAGGATTATGCCGACTTTCTCTCTGGAAAAATCAATCCCTCCGAGTCTCTTCTGTTTGAACTTTAACGGGAATTAGTTTGTCGGGATCTCTGCTGAAGGTGATTGAAATGAACAGTGAAAAGATCAGATGCCCCTGGTGTGAAAAAGATGATCTGTATAGGAATTATCATGATAATGAATGGGGATTTCCGGTTCATGACGACAGGAAGTTTTTTGAAAAGCTGATTCTTGACGGAGCACAGGCAGGTCTCAGCTGGTACACAATTCTTTCCAAGCGCGAAAATTACAGAAAGGCTTTTGCTGACTGGGATGTTCATAAGGTTGCCCGTTTCACTGAGAAGAAAATGGAAAAACTTCTGCTCGATCCGGGCATTGTCCGAAACAGACTCAAGATAAAATCAGCAGTTCAGAACGCGAAAGTCTTCATCGGGATTCAGAAGGAATTCGGAAGTTTTGATTCCTATGTCTGGTCCTTTGTAAATCATAAGCAGATTATAAATTATCCCAATATAATGAAAGAAGTCCCGATCACCTCACCCGAATCAGACGCACTTTCCAAGGATCTCAAAAAAAGAGGAATGAGTTTTGTCGGTTCCACGATTATCTATGCTTTTATGCAGGCGGCTGGTCTGGTCGACGATCATCTGTTCAGCTGCTTTCGAAAAGAGATTTAAATTCCTGAAACCGGCAGTTCTTATGACAATTGTCAACAGCTGTATGTTTAAAAAACTTATTGTATAATCGGTGACTGTATGAGACAGTTGATGAAAGGGGATTCATAGAAAAATATATCCTCGATGACGGAGACAAAAATGCACAATTGGAAGATTTCTAAAAAACTATATTCTCTCACGGGTCTTTTTCTTATTATTCTTCTCTTTTCCAGCATTTTCAGCATTTTCAGTGCAGGAAAGATTATGAACAGGCTCGAAACGATACTTGCCGACAGACTGATCCCGATCCATCAGCTTTCTCAGGTAAACGCTTTTACTGAAGACAGTTTTCAGAACATACTTTTGTCACTGCTCCATGATCCCAGACTCAAGGAAAATGAAAGGCATATGCGAGATCATGGAATCAGACAACATATTGAAAAGATTGAAAAAAATATGCAGAATTCTGATAAAATATGGAAAGACTATATGTCTACATATTTGACCGAGAAAGAAAGAGAACTTGCAAAGGATTATTCTGCGGACAGAGAAGAGCTGATCCATAAGTCTTTTCAGAAAGCACTGATATTTATGAAGGAAGGCCGTTTTGAAGAGCTGAATCTTTTTATTACTGACAGTCTTGTTCCTGCCTATAAAAAATCAAAGGAACATTTTGACCGACTGGCCGATCTTCAGATTGAAGTAGGAAATCAGGAGGGCAAGGATGCTCATTCCATTTACAGGACCGTGATTGCCGGTCTGATTATTGTCTTCATCATTGGAGCTGTTGTCCTCGGCGGCTTTGCTCTCAGAATCATCTTTTCCATCGTTGTTCCCCTTCAGTCCCTTTCGGATGTCACTCAGAAAATATCCTCAGGCAGTCTCAGCATCTCTCTGGAAGAATATACTTCCCAGAATGAAATTGGGATACTTTATAATTCTTTTGGAAAAATGCTGAATGCAGTCAAGACTCTCATTCAGGAAATGAACAGGATGTCCTTTGAGCATGAGAAGGGAGAAATTGACGCAAAGATTGAAGAGGAAAAGTTTCCCGGTGAGTTCAGAACAATGGCGAAGGGAATTAACGAAATGGTCTTTGCGCATATTACAATGAACAGAAAGGCGATCAGTATCTTTGATCAGTTTGGAAAGGGGAATTTTGATGCAGTACTTGAAAAACTTCCGGGCAAAATGGTTTTCATCAATGAGGCAGTGGAGCAGGTGAGGACCAACCTGAAGTCAATTATTGCAGACACTGATCTGCTTGTGCAGGCGGCCCTCGAAGGCAAAATTTCCACTAGGGCAGATGAACAGAAACAGAACGGAGATTTCAGAAAAATTCTAGGCGGAATCAACAGAACGCTCGAATCCATTACTGCTCCTATCAATGAAACATCTGAGGTGCTTCTTCAGATGGCAAACGGAGATCTGAGAGTCAAAGTGAAAGGACAGTATAAGGGAGATTATCTGAATATTGCAGATGCACTGAATAAAACAATTTTTTCATTCAACAGTGTCCTGTTTCAGATACAGAACTCATCCACTCAGATTCTTCAGAGTTCCAAACAGCTAGCAGATGCAAGTCAGGCGCTTGCAAGCGATTCCGGAGAACAGGCAAGCAACCTCGAAGAGATAACAGCAACTGTAATGGAGATTGAAAGTCAGGCAAAGGAAAATTCTCACAGAGCGGCAGAGGCTTCTCATAAATCGAAAGAGGCAAAGGAATCCGCTGAAACTGGAAATTCTGAAATGCAGAAGATGCTCCGTGCAATGGATGAAATCAACACTGCATCTGCAAGTATAGCCAGAATCATTAAGGAAATAGATGCGATTGCATTTCAGACGAATATACTTGCACTGAATGCTGCCGTGGAAGCTGCACGTGCAGGTGAATATGGAAGAGGATTCAATGTAGTTGCTGAAGAGGTCAGAAATCTGGCTTCGAGAAGTGCAAGAGCAGCACAGGAAACTGCAGCTCTCATTGAAGAAACTCAGAAAAAAATTTCCGGCGGAGTCAAGATTGCAGAGGAGACAGCCGGTTCGCTTGTGAAAATTGTAGCTGGAGTCAATCAGGTTTCGAAACTTGTGGAAGATATTGCCACAGCTTCCAAGGAGCAGTCAGAAGGAATCAATCAGCTGAATACGGGACTCAATCAGATCAATCAGGTGACAATGTCTGTTGCTTCTTCCTCTGAAGAAAGTGCCGCTGCAAGCAATACTCTTGCGAGTCAGGCAGAATCATTTCAGAAAATTGCAGCGAAGTTCAAACTGGACAATTCCAAAATCCTGAATCTGGACTGAGCTTCGGCAATGATGAATGACGGAACAAAGGACCTGTATCTTATTTTCTCGCTTGGGGAAAGGCTTTTCGGAATAGAGGTTGCAAGTCTGACTGAAATTGCTGCAATTCAGCCGATCTCGCCTCTGGCCGACGTGCCGGACTATGTAAAAGGAGTCATCAACCTTCGAAACAGAATTATTCCTGCAGTTGATATGCGGTGCAGGCTGAAAATGGAAGAAATACCGTATCATGAAAGAACATGTATTCTTGTTGTAAATATAAAGAACAATACTGTATGTCTTATTGTTGATTCAGTAAAGGAAATACAGAGAATCAGTCCGGAAAGACTGGAGAATACACCTGTAGGAGAAGGAATGGAGCACAGTGCCATTCTCAGATCTGCGACCGGTTATTCAGATTCTGTGATTATGATAATCAATCTGGAACATCTTGCTGAAGAGATCGTTTTCAGATCGGTAAAGGAGATTGTGATTTAATCTGCCATGAATATGGAAACCGCTGAAATCAATTCTTCGGAAAACAAGTATCTTGTATTCGGACTGGAAGACAGACTGTATGGGATAGAAATTAATTATCTTTCGGAAATCATTCCTGTTCCTCAGATTACAGAGGTGCCGAATATGAAAGACTATGTAACCGGTGTGGCCGATCTTCGCGGAAAAGTGATTCCGGTTTTTGATACAAGAGTCAGACTGGGTATGGCTTTTTGTGAAGTTAAAGAAAGAACATGTCTGATTGTGCTGAATATCAGAGGAATTCAGATCGGATTTATTGCTGATTCAGTTCAGGAGGTGATGGAAATTTCCAGAGACGCAACTGATCCTCTTCAGAATATGAAAGAGATTGATCACAGTGAATTTATCAGCGCTGCAGGAAGACTGAAAAATGATCAGATGGTCATTCTTCTGAATGCAGAGAAAATGGTCAGCGGAGAGCATTCTCTCGGTGCGAGGTTCGACAAATGAATCAGGAAGAAATCGAATCATTAAAGGAACTTGTTTCCGAGGTCGAGGAAAATCTTTCGAGTCTCGAAAACGAACTGGTGGTTCTGGACAGGCAGATCACTGAAAAAACAGAAATATCCGAAGAGGCGGTCAATACCGTTTTTAGAATGTTTCATTCCATAAAAGGAAGTTCAGGTTTTTTCAGTCTTCCTGCAGTAGTAAAAACTGCACATGAGGCCGAGTCTCTGCTCGACATTATCAGAAAAGACAGGGATCGGCTCAACAGGAATCTGATTGATCTTTTTATGGAGACCAAGGATCTTCTGAATGAAATGTTCATTCATATTTCCGGAAAATACAATGATCTAGGATTCGAAGAAAAATCTGAGGATCTGATCAGACGTCTGAAAAAGGAAAAAGAGGAACTGGGCAAAGGGACTCTTTCAGAAGAAAACAGTAAGGAACAGTACGGTCTCTTTGAGGATGGGGAGAAAACTGAAGAGGGGTTCGGTCTTTTTGAGGAAAATAATGAAAAGATCATTAAAAATGAATCTCTGAAAAATACTGAATCTTCAGTTGAAATAAAAAAAGGTGAAGTTTCGGATTCATCTTCAGGAAAAATCACAGCAGACATCCGGATCGGAACTGAGAAACTCGACAGACTTCTTGATCTCATTGGTGAGCTGGTCATCGCTGAATCGCAGGTGACCGAAACGGCGGCACAGTTTGATGAAAACAGAAGCAGACTGAATATTGAATCATGGAAAAGATCTGCTGTTCATCTGCATAAAATTGTCAGAAATCTTCAGGAGACAGCTCTTTCTCTCAGGATGGTTCCCTTGTCCGGAATTTTCCGCAGAACGGAAAGATACATACGTGATCTGAACAGAAAAACAGGAAAGAAAATTGAACTGAAAATTTTCGGAGAACGGACAGAAATAGACAAGAATATGGTGGAGCTGATCATGGACCCGCTCACTCATCTTCTTCGAAATTCAATAGATCATGGAATTGAATCTCCGGAAGACAGAATTTCGGCAGGAAAGGGAGAGACAGGCAGGATCATTCTTTCTGCAGAACATGCAGGAAAGGAGGTCTGGATTTCCATTGAAGATGACGGCCGGGGAATCGACAGAGAAAAGGTTCTGAAAAAAGCATCCGAAAAGGGACTGCTTTCTGATTCAGGAAGTTCTCTGAAAGACTCAGAGGTTTGGGATTTCATCTTTCTTCCTGGATTTTCCACTGCAGAAAAAATCACAGATATCTCCGGACGAGGTGTCGGAATGGATGTGGTGAAAAAAAATATTTCTAAAATGAACGGAAGCATTTCCATCGATTCGAAGCAGGGAGAGGGTACAAAAGTCCTGTTGAAAATTCCGCTGACTCTTGCAATCATTGACGGGATGTCCGCTAAGTATGCAGGCAAGTATTTTGTGATTCCGAGCATCAGTGTTCAGGAGACAGTCAATCTGAATGAGGTTCAGATCAGAAAGGTGGACAGTAATTTTAATGTAATGAAATTCAGAGAAAAAATGATTCCGGTCATCCGGCTGGAAAATTTTCTTTCCATGAAAAACAAGGCAGATGAAACTGAAAATAAATATGTTGTAATTATAGAGTCGAGCAATCTCAGGCTGGGGCTGATTTTGGATGATATTCTTGGAAACAAATCCATTGTAATTAAACCGATTTCAGAACTTTTTGCTTCTGTGCCAGGAGTGTCGGGATGCACAATTCTCGGGAATGGTGTCATCGGTCTTATCCTTGATGTAAATTATCTGCTGGACAGAATCTATTTTGGAGAACATTCTACGGGAGTCAGAGCCTTATCGGTGTAATATGAGAAAGATCAGAGTATTGATAGTGGACGATCAGCCGTTTGCAAGAAAGATGATCAGAAGAAGTCTTTCTTCAGATCCTTCCATTGAAGTTGTTGCAGAGGCGGGAGATGCGTATGAGGCCAGAGACAGAATTATAGAATATTCTCCCGATGTAATGACTCTGGATGTAGAGATGCCGAAAATGAACGGTCTGGAATTCATAAAAAAACTTCTGCCGCAGTATCCGATTCCGGTCATTATGGTAAGCTCAAGCACTGCAGAAGGAACAGAATCGGCAGTGCTTGCACTCGAGCTTGGTGCTTTTGACTTTATTCAGAAACCTGACGGGGATGCAGAAGGTTTTGATAATATGTCCTCTGAACTGAAAGAGAAAATTAAATCTGCAGTAAACGTGAATATAAATAAGTATATAAAATCGGCAAGTATTTGGTCGCCTCATCAGAATAAAAAAAGGAGACTTGAGCCGTCTGTATGGAATTCGAAATACAGACTGATTGCGATCGGAACTTCCACCGGAGGAACAGCTGCTGTCAGATCCATTGTTTCTAAGCTTACAGATGATCTGCCTGGTATAGTGATTGTCATTCATATGCCGACCGGTTTTACCAAGGCATTTGAAGACAGACTGAATGATCTGTCTTCGCTTCAGGTTTCAGAAGCAGCGGACGGCGAAGAGATTTCTCCCGGAAAGGTTCTGATTGCACCGGGTGATTTTCATCTTACAGTTTCTTCAATGAACGGAAAACTTTTTGCGTCCCTCAGCAGAAAAGAAAAAGTCAGCGGTCACAGACCGTCCGTGGACTGTCTTTTCAGTTCAATAGCAGAGGCCGGGCTTTCCGAAAAAACAATAGGGATCATACTTACCGGAATGGGGTCTGACGGAGCAGATGGACTGCTGAAACTGCGGAACGGAGGAGCACTTACTGCAGGGCAGGATATGGAGACCAGCACGGTATACGGAATGCCGAAAGCCGCATGGGATATTGGGGCTGTTCAAAAGCAGATCAGACTTGAGGATGTACCGGTCTTTTTGAGAAGGAATGCAGGCAGAGAATGAAAAACTCGGAAATCAAAGTCCTTGCTGCTGATGCTGATGCGGTGAATCTGGAATTCGTGAATCAGATTCTGAAAGTTCTGAATTCCAATTTTATAAGTGAACATAGTTTTCCTGGATGCATTGAACTCTTACAGCGCTCCAGTTTTGATGTAGTGATCGCAGATCCTTTCACTTCTTCGGAAAATCCTCTGCCTCTTTTAAAAAAACTCAATGAAATATCTCCAAATCTGCAGATCATTATTTTTACTGCAGAGTCAAACTATAAAAAAATCATTCAGTCATTGAATGAAATTAAAAATTCACATTATATTGCAAAACCGGCTTCAGAAAAGGAGCTGAAACAGGCACTGGAAGTAGCTTTCAATACGGTGAGAGCAGGCCGGAAATCGGAGGATTTTTCGGCATCAGAGAAGAAGTTTTACAATGAAATGATTCAGATTTTTGACTGGAAAAAAGAGATTACAAAAAGGAAAATCGACTACTTTACAAAAGATCTGATTCATCAGGTGAATATCGGTTTTCTGCATGGTGCGGGACTGGGTTCTCTCATCGGTTCTCTCAGTCTGATGTTTTCAAAAGCAGAAATTTCAGAAGACAGCAAAAATGTCATAATTCCTAAATTTCTTTATGATGTAATTCATGAAGATTATGAACAGAGCAGGATTCTTATGCAGGGGCTGTCTTTTGCTCAGAACATCATTATGGAGGATTCTCCTGTAAAAGGAACCTCACATCCGGATTTCATTCATTCGCTCATAAAATCATGTGCAGAAAAACTTGAGCCTATGTTTCAGCTGAAAAATCAGAAAGCAGTGTTCGGATCTTTTCCTTCTTTTGTTCAGAACACAGAATTGTCTGCAGATCCCGGGAAACTGGAATTCGCATTTTCTGAAATTCTGATCAATGCAATGAAGTATTCAAAAACCGATGACATCATTTATATTCTTTTTTATAAAAGAGAAGATAATCTAGAAATAAAAATACTGAATCCTGCCTATGAATTTTCTTCCGGCATACTCGGCATTTCGGGAATTCATGAAACCCTGGTCTTTGAACCTTTTTTCAGGATAATCGATTCAGTTGATGATGAATATTCAATGGAGACTGTAAAATTCGGCCTGGGGCTGACATTGGCAAGAAAGATATTTGAGCTTCATGGGGGAGATATCATTATTTTTAATGTAGGAAATAATTTAAACCAGAAGGAAAAAACGGATGTCTGCGCTTCAGTCAGACTTCCGCTCAAAAAAACTGAGTTCGATACAATATCAGACTCGAATTAAAAAACACATAAAGAAGGAACGGAGAAATGAAGAGAATACTGATAGTGGATGACTCTCCCAGCGTAATCAGAGTAGTAAAAATGGCGCTGTCAATGGAGGGTTATGATATCACGAGTGCAGCAAACGCCGAGCAGGCAGAAGAAATCGTAAAGAACAGCTCGTTTGATTTTGGGATTTTTGATGTGAATATGCCGGGGAAAAATGGAATTGAACTGGTTCGATCAGTCCTGTCAATGCCGAACGGAAAGGATATGAAAATTCTGATTCTGACCACTGAATCAAGCGATGAACTGAAAAAGAAGGGACGGGAGGCCGGTGCAAAAGGATGGCTGATCAAACCTTTCAATCATGTGGATCTTTTGACCGTTCTAAAAAAATTGGGTGCATCCTGAATTTGAAAAACCGAATCTTTATTCTGATTGCACCTTCTGAATCAGAGCCGGCATTGTGTAAAAAGAGCAATTTTTTATTTACGACAATTCATTATTTTCGTTTTGTACAGTTTTGGATTCAGAGTGAACAGATTCAAAAAAAAACTTGAATTTGTACACAGGGTTGAATTCATGTATCTAAATCAGGGGAAATCTATATTTTTGCCCTTTTGTAAAATCTTCTTGGAGAGTGAATGCAGAAAAAGTCTAACCATTTTAACAGAAACGGCAATGATAGTAAGGGTGTTTCCCAAAGAATCAATGAAAAAATTACAGGAGCCGCGCAGGTTAGGCTAGTAACGGATACTGGGTCTGACGTAATCCCATTTTCGGAAGCACTGCAGAAGGCCAAGGCTGAAAATCTTGACCTTGTTGAAGTCTCCAGTGGACAGGATATTCCTGTTTGCAAGATAATTGACTATGGTAAATACCGCTTTGAACAGCTGAAGAAAACAAAAGAAGCTAAGAAAAAGCAGCATATAGTCACTATTAAAGAAATCAAACTTCGCCCTAGGATTGATAACCATGATCTGGAAATCAAGAAAAGACAGGCGATGGAGTTTTTACAGAAAGGCGATAAAGTGAAGGTTTCACTTCGTTTTAAAGGTAGAGAAATGGCTCATACCGATTTGGGTTTGATTGTATTGAATAAACTGATAGAAGAACTGAAGGATGTTGGAGTGCCCGAAAAGCCTCCTGTTCAGGACGGAAAGCAGATTATAGCAGTGCTCAATCCAAAATAATTTTGTTCAGGATAAGAGGATGCCAAAGTTAAAAACTAATCGTTCCGCTGCGAAGCGGTTTAAATTTACTAAGAATGGGAAGGTAAAAAGAGCTAGCAGCCACCTTCGCCATAAACTCTCTAAGAAATCTCCAAAGCAGAAAAGAAAGCTTGGAGGAACTACTCTGGTACATGAGACAGACATGGGCAGAATAATTCAGTTATTACCTTACGGAGCAAAATAATGGCAAGAGCTACTAACGGTACCATCCACAAAAACAGAAGAAAAAAGACCCTCAAAGCCGCAAAAGGTTTTAGAGGAGGACGTTCAAAACTCTACGAAACAGCGAAAAGTGCGACGATGAAAGCTGGCCTTTGGGCTTGGCGTGACAGAAGAGCAAAGAAAAGAGATTTTCGTGCCCTCTGGATTGCCAGAATCAATGCCGCTGTCAGAGAAAATGGACTTTCGTATTCCAAATTTATGCATGCACTGAAAAAGCAGGGAATTAATTTGGATCGCAAGACATTGGCTGATATCGCCTATAACGATAAAGAAGTTTTTGCAGCTTTAGTAGAAAAGTCAAAGTTAGCTGTTTAGTTTCCGATAATACGGTTAACAGATATAAACCTCGGTGAGGGAGAAATCCTGATCCGAGCTGAAATTATTATTAATTCCGGCAAGTCCGGTTCGGGAGTCATTCATGATAACACTGGAAAGTATTGAAGAGCTAGAGTCAAAAGTACTGAAGGCCTTAGAGCTTATCTCAGATCTTAGAGCTGAAAATGACAGATTAGAGTCTGAGAACGAGACTTTAAGGATCGAAAATGACAAAATGAAGCTGGCTCTGGAAGAGAAAGAGAAAGAATTGGCGAAACTGCAGGCTCAGCTTGCGGCAGCAACTAAGGAACTCGACTCTATTAAGTCCAGTGATCAGAAAATTGTAGATAAAATCAATAATCTCCATTCCAGATTGAGTAATCTGGCCAGTTTTGAAGCACTCGGGTCCGGATCAGAAAAAGCACCGGCGAAGACCGAAGTCAAAAAAGAGACTGCTTCTAAAACTGAAGTCAAGAAAGAAGCAGTTCCTGCAGCTAAGACAGAGGTCAAAAAAGAGACTCCAGCTGTAAAGACGGAAGCTAAGAAAGAAGTAGCTCCTACAGATAAAGCTGAGGCTAAAAAAGAGGCTCCTGCTGTAAAGACTGATGCCAAGAAAGAAGTAGCTCCTACAGATAAAGCAGAGGTCAAGAAAGAGACTCCGCCAAAGGCTGAAGAAAAAATAGAAGCTGTTCCTGCTAAAGCCGAAACACCTGTTGTAGTTCCCACAGAAACTAAGACGGCACAGAATCAAGATGCTGTTTTAGAAGAAGATGAAGATGAGATTATTCTTATAGATGATGAAGACGAAACTCCGATAGTTCCGCCTGCGGACGCAAAAAATGAATCCGCTGTAATAAAAGAGGAACCAAAGAAGGAAGAACCTGTTGCAAAGGTTGAAGAAGTCAAAGCAGAAGAGAAGCCAAAAGAACTGAAAGTTCTCGAAACCAAGCCGATTGAAGAACCTAAGACTGAACCTAAAAAAGAGGAGCAGGTTGCCGCCGTTGTGAAAGAGAGACCTATCTCTACAGATCCAGATGATATCATTATTGATGAAACAGATGATGCAATCAATGTATTTGATTCTGCAGAAGATGATGATTTCCTGATTATTGAAGAGGAAATCAAGTAATCTAAGGATTCTTGAATATGTCCTCCCTGACTAAAGTAGAACTCAAAATCTTTGGTCAGGATTATATAATTGCAGGCGAAGCCTCTGAGGAGTATATACGTTCTTTGGGGCTTTTTGTGAATTCAAAAATGGAAGAACTCAGTAAAGTTTTTCCGAATGCAAATCCAGTCAAACTCGCAGTTCTAGCCGCAGTCAATATTGCGGATGAACTCTTTCAGATGAAGGAAGTTCCAATGAACGCAGAAGTGGTTTCTATGTATGAAGAAAAAACAAAAATGCTGATTTCTATGCTGGACAAGGGACTCATAGGAGAATAACTCTCTTATGGAAAAAAAGACAGAGATTCCAGCCAAAAAAGAGAAAAGCTACTCATTTTCCAATTATCTGTCCCTTTTGAACAGATCGTACTTAAAAGAAATCCAAAAACAGAACCGTACAAAAACGTCAGATATCAGAAAGGAAAAAACGGTCTCCCGCGAAACTGTTTTTACATTCAAAAGAGGGCGTACAGTAAGAGACTTTCCAGTTCACGCTTCAAGGCCAAGGTTTGAAGATACAAGGATTGAAATTCGCGAGCATCAAAGAAGGCTGAATCCAGATCTGATTGTACTTTATTGGGAAATGAGTTTCTTGAATTCCAGAAAAAGCATTCTTGATGAAGTATTTCAGAAAGCACGCACAATGAAAAAACTGAAACTTGTTCTGGATAAAGTGGACGAGGCCTGTATCAGCAGAACAGAAGGGGACAGATACGAGAGATATCATGATAATTTATCCCTTTATAAGGAAAAGAAAAAGCAGATAAGTGCGATCCTTCTTAAAGACAGGACAGTTTCTGAGTTTGAAATTGATTATATACTTTTTGACAGACTGTCCGAACAGAACAGATTTGAGGATATCTCTTGGAATAATTTCCGAGACAGGTATTTCAGTCAGGAGGGTGACTATTGCCGCGAAAGTGCCGAAAAACTTCACTCTCAAATTATGAGTATCAGGAAGACTGAGGATAATCTGCAGAAGGAAATAAAAAAGAATGCGGATCTTTTAAAAAGAGAAGAGATTAAACTGAAGGGCGGAAAAGGTTCTCTGATTGTATTTCTTCTCAGAGAAGATCTTTACTATGAAAGTAAACTGACTCTTCTGGAACTGCAACTGCAGAAGGCCGTCTATGTCTCTGAAATTTTCCCTCTGTCAGAGGTACTTTTTCAGAAAACTTCAGAAGAAAAAAAATGATCTCCGGTTCTATTCATGATAAAATCATTATTATTTTTGACGGAGTATGCAATCTGTGCAATTCATCTGTCAACTTTCTGATTGATCATGACCCTCAGGATGTTTTCCGATTTGCCTCTCTTCAGTCAGAAACTGGAAAACGTTTTTTGAATGAGATTGCCTTGAATACGCAGAATTTTGATTCTGTTGTCGTAATTGATACAGACAGATATTATATAAAATCTTCTGCGGTGTTCAAAATTGCAGACTTTCTTCCCTTACCGTTCTCTCTTCTGAAAATAGGGAAAATACTTCCTGTTTTTTTTACCGATTGGATTTATGATCTGATTGCTTCATCCAGATACAGTCTTTTCGGGAAAAGGGATGTCTGCAGAATTCCGACGCCTGAGATTCGTATGAAGTTTCTTTAATATTGAACAAAGCCAAAAGGAGAAGAGTATGATTGACGGAAAACCCAGTGAAACAGCTCAGATTGTATGTCTGATGAGAGCTTTGGAATACAAATGGAACGGTGAGAAATCTCTGCTTTCGGACAAATATGCCGAATTTTTTCTTTCCGGCAGATTTAAATTCTGGCATTCATTTCTGTCGGGGGTTTCCGGCAGGATACTGTTCCCCGCATTTCAATGGCTTTATGATGCAGCTGTTCTTCGTTCTGCATTGATGGATGAGTATGTAAGAAAACATGGAAATGAATGTCCTGTCGTCATCCTCGGGGCAGGCTTTGATTCCAGAGCAGTCCGAATGAAGGAACAGATGCGCAAGGGAGTGTATGAAATAGATTTTCCTGCAACTCAGGAGTACAAAAGATCTGTTCTGCGACAGAACGAAATAGATGATTCTCACGTATCTTATTATAATGCAGATTTCATGGAAAATACTTTAATGGAAATTCTCTCAGGGCTTAATCTTCAGGGCAGAAAAGTCATTCTCATCTGGGAAGGAGTTTCAATGTACCTGACTGAAGAACTTGTTTATGAAACTGTCAGAAATATCGGACAGTATTTCGGAAAGGATTCAGTTCTGATCGCAGATTTCTGGCTGCAGTCGTTTGCTCTGCCTGAATTTATCAACAGATCAGTCCAGCATCTTTTTCAGATTCTATGGGATGAACCGATTCTCTTTGGAACTTCACCTGAGGAGCTGAAGAAAAACTTGGAGGAAAAAGAAGGATTTGAATGCGGAATTATGAGTTATGACTCACTTTCTGAAATGTTCTCTGTCCCGAAAACACTGTATTCTCCTTTCTTTACAGCTATTGTAAAATACTGATTCTTACGAATACCGTTAAATATCAGCCGGAAACAGGAGCAATGCTATCTGACAGTGAAGTCTTATGACCGTTTACGTGTTCGTGACGGATCTGTTCTTCGGTCGGAAGTTTATTGGTTTTCAGAAGTTCATACCGAAGCTGAAATTTTTCATTAGGAGTGATCCCGTCTCCGTCGCGGGTCAACTCTGTCCGTATGCCTTTGACAAAATACATATCGATTTGTCCTTTGTTTTTGGCTTTTACTTTTCCCCGATACTCACATTCAAAAAAATCTTTAATTAAATCGTATGTTGTTCCGGATATATTTACTTTTCCAGGCAGACAGGATGCTTCAATTCGGCTGGCTGTGTTTACGCTGTCTCCCCAGACATCATATGCAAATTTTGTCGTCCCCACTGCACCGCCGATCACGGGACCTGTATGCAGACCGATTCTCAGTTCCCACGGCATCATTTTTTCCTTGGAAGAAATGACCAGCTCCTTCATTCTTTCTGCAAACTCTCTGAATTCAAGGGCAGCAAGGCAGGCATCTACAGGATGAGTCAGGTTTGCCGTAGGCAGACCGCCGACACACATATAGGCATCACCGATGGTCTTCAGTTTTTCCAGATTATATTTCTCACATATAAAATCAAAAAAAGTAAAGAAACCGTCCAGTTCAATCAGAAGCTGCTTAGGCAGAAGTGTTTCTGCAATTTTTGTAAATCCGACAAAATCAGTAAATAGAATAGTGGAGGAATCGTAAACGACCGGAACTACCTTGCCCGTATTCTTCAGTTCTTCTGCAATTTTAGGAGGAAGGATATTCAGAAGAAGTCTGTCAGATTTTTCTTTTTCTTCCTGAACCTGCTTATAGAGATTTGAATTGTGTATGACTCCTGCTGCCTGTTCTCCCAGACTAGCCAATGTTCTGAGCTGATTTCTGTTCAGTTTCATTTCCTCCGGGCTGAAAAAACTCAGAATACCGATCGTTTCATTTTTTAACTTTAAGGGAATTCCTACCATTGAAGAGATATTCAGATTCTCGACTGCCAATTTTTCCTCATCACAGGATTTTTCGGCATTCATTTTTTTGAAATATACCATCTTGCTCATTCTGCAGATATAGGAATATGCGCCTGTTTCAGCATTGATCGGAATGGCTGTCTGCATTATTTTTTCTCTGGTCTCTTCGTCTGTTAAATCGGGAAACAGGGCTTCGAGCATTTTGAGTTTGTTTTTATTATAATTGAGTATATATAAGCTGTAATACCTGATTCCGTAATTTTTTCCCACAAAATTCATGATTTTTTTCATGATATTTTTCAGTTCCATATTTTCATTGATGCTTTTGGCCAGTTCATTTACTGCTTCAGTTTCTCTTTTTGCTTCTTCAGTTTCTTTTCTGGCTTTAACTGCTCTTTCTTTCTGTGCCAGTGCCTTTTTCTTTTCCTTTTCCATCTGAGTCAGAATCTGTTCTTTTTCAATAGCTGCCGCGAGCTGACTTGTAAACATAGAAATAAATTTTAATTTATTTTTATTTAAGTTTAATTCTTTATTGAATGTCGCGAGAAAGAAGATTCCGTGAAAATCCCCACGGATAATTATCGGGATATACAGAGTCGAAATAAGTTCAGGGTGAAATCCGTCTGCTGAGTGTTCCCTTTTTTTTACATATTTGGTCTTTGAATTTTTAAGATATACTGTCTTGCGTCTTTTGTATACTATGTAGGAGACGCCGGCCTCTCTCGAAAGCGGAATGCGGCTGGTATTCATATAATGTGCAATTTCTTCGGGAATGTCCTTTGTCATTCCGCGATATGGGAAAAGTTCATTTTTATCGGTATCCAGAAAATACAGAAACGCTATCTCAGCCTTATAGAAATTGATTATATGCGAGAATATTAAATGAAGCATCTCGTTCATATTGGAGCCTGCCAGAAGATTGACTACAAGCTCGTTCAGTTTTTCGATCTCATTTGTCTGAATTTCAAGTTTCTCCATATAAGAAACCATATTGTAAGATCTGTCGATAATTTTTGATTCTATATTCTTTTTATATTCTATAAGTTCGGCCCTGGCTTTTTCAAGTTCTATCCTGGAACTGTCCACATATGTTTCCACCCAGACCGGAGTTTTCGTGCGCCGGTAAAATTCAAAGAGCGCTGCAGTCAGAGGAATGAGAAAGATCGGAAGAAGAAGTTTTCCTGCACTGAGGGCAGTGACAGCATCAAAAAATACGATCAGTCCAAAATAAGACAGATACAGAAAAATTCCCAGAGTGCGGACTGCGGTTTTTCGATTTTTAAACAGTTCGAGAAAGATAACAGCAAAGACAGAGGCAAGAATAATTTTCGGAAGAATTCTGAGAGAAATCAGCAGCCCTAGGGTTTCTGATTCGGGTAATATTGTGCTGAAAACATAACTCCCGGAAAAAACGGAAAGAATCGTAAGGCAGAGGGATGCGGCACCCAAGATCAGAAACTGAACGGACTTGAATCTTGCAAAAGAAAAGACAGCAATGCAGAAGAACAGAATGGCCATCGTAAAACTGTAAATTGAATCAGCAGTAGATGACATTTCCAGACCTTTTAATGAACCTATCTCGACTTTTCCCCAAAATCCGGGCAGAAAAGAGTGAAAATTGGAGGTGCAGATCAATAAATTCAACTCCCGCTCATTTTTTCCTAAAAGTCGAAATTTAGAATCCATCCATGCCGAGGATGACTTCGAGGACGTGCCGAGCCTGCCGGACTGAAAAAGTGCTTTATCGTCTGCATAGACTGCATAGCTCGAATTCCAGCCGCTGATTCGAATGTAAAGATCTTCGGAGGGCTGTTCCGGAAGGACAAGTTTCATTCGGAAAGTTCCTGAAGTGTTATAATGGGAGAAGAAGTTAAAGAATCTGTTTAAAGTATACTTTTCTCCGGCAATGGACGGGTTGCGGTTCAGGAAACTGCTCGAAAAGAAATTTGAAGGAAAAAAATCCCAATCATTTTCCAGAAGCAGTCTGTTTTGCTGATTCAGATCCCAGGAGCTCAGGTCAAGGACTCCGGATTTTGCCTCATTGTACAGTTTTCCCTGAGAACAGGAAAGGCTAAGAGCAGCTGCAGCGATCAGAATGAATAAACGCAAAACCGGAAATTCCCCCTTGGAGTCGGCTAAGTATCTTCTCTCATGAAAAACTGTCAAGTATGTTTTCAATTTTGCTCTGTCTTTGCAGGTACTTCATTTGAAAGAAAAGCGGCTTAGAAAACTTCTGAGCAGAGGCACTGCACTTAAATTTCTCTCTCTGCAATTGGCATACTTTTACGATTGATCAGTCTAGTCAAGGTCATAGAGTTCGTCGCGAACTAGATGGTTTTGAAATTGGCTCGGCCGCTTGGATACTGCCTAAATCCCTGCATTTGTTTACAATCATTGATAATGCAAACGCTTTTGAGTCAATGACTAATTGACTGTATGAAAATTTCATTAGAAATCTGAAATACACTAGGAATCGGGTATGGGATGAATACTCGAAATTTCGGTAATAAGATTCAGTATCAATTTCCATACAGGACAAAAATCATAATGATATTGAATATAAGAAAATAAAAAAATGTTGATAAAATGGCTCTGAATTTCAGATTAATGTCGATGTCCAATGACGAAATATATAAAACTGTGCTTGTAGTAGAAGACGAAAGAAGTTCGCGGGAACTGTTGTCCCGGATCATTTCCAAAAACAATCTGAAGTGCATTACAGCAGAGAATGGGGAAGAGGGTTTGAAACTCTTCAGACAGAATCCTGATATGGTTGTCGTCACTGATCTCGAAATGCCGGTTATGAGCGGACAGGCTATGATTTCCAAGATAAAGGAAATTCGCGATGATGCCATCATCATTGTAGAGACGGCAAAAACGGAAAGAGAAGCAATTGTAGATGTAATGAAACTGGGTGTTTACGATTATTTCATTAAGCCCATTCATCCTGAAGATTTTGCGCTTAAACTGAGCAGATCAGTCGAGGCCAATCAGCTCAGGAATTTCCGAAATACTGTGGAAAAAGAAAAAATGCATCGTCTGGAAAGTCAGTTGGAATGGTTCCGTTACAAAGATAAACATTCATCAGATTCTGATACTACCAGCAGGGGTTTTCTGCACAGAACTTTATTTGACAGCATAAAGACGAATTTTACGCAAGGGGCAGGATTCGGAATTCTTTCCACTATATTAAGTCTTGTACTGATTGCACCTGAAGACAGTGAAGGAAATAAGATTGTTTCCAAGGAAGTCGTAAAGCTGATTCAGGAAAATGAACTTGTAGTTGAAAGAATATTAAACAGATTCAGTGAAATCAAATCTGTGATTGATGACGGATTCAAAGTGGAACCAGTGTCTCCTGAAGAGCTTTATAAAGCCTTGCAGAGTGCTGTAAAATCAGTCAAGAGGTTTGAAGAGATCAGAGGTCATTCAGTAAAGATCAGTGATTTTAAGAAGGGTCATCGGGACAGAAAAATTCTTTTTAATTATGAGTATTTTAAAGTGGCTGCAGAAGAACTGATTATGAACGCAATGAAATTTTCAGAAAAAGGTTCATCCATTCTTGTGATTGCGGATCCGTTTGAGATCAATTTTTCCGTATCAATTATGAATACAGTATCTGATAAATATAAGATACCTCCCGAATACAGAAATCTTGTTTTTGAACCGTTTTTCAGAATCAATAATGCTGTTCATGAGGATTACGGAACTTTAGACTATGGCCTAGGCCTTACTTTAGTTGAGAAAATCGTCAGTAAACTGAACGGAAAAATTACTGTTGCAGAAGTCAAAAATTTTCTTTTCGGAAATTCCGCAATGTCTGAATTCAATATTCTGCTTCCTTATGTGTAGTTACATCGTACAAGTGAGTAACTCACCTTACGCCTTCGGCTGCAGGTGGGGCGTTTGCCTGCCGGCGGCATTTCTTGGGGCTCCGCAAGTTTGAAAGCCGCTGCCCCAAACCCCGTTTTTACTGGTCTATTCGATTTTACTAATGCATTTATTAAATTACAGATTCTAGACCTCATATCCTATTTGCGTAAGATGAGTGAGTATTTTTTCAGTACTCAATTTCGGCTTCTGGAAGAAGATTTTTGAGTTCAAGCAGCTTGATTCCAGAAAGAGGATTCTCATTAAGAAATAATTTTTTTAATTTCTTTAGTCTGAACATTCCCTCAGGGAGTGTTTCCAGATGATTGTTGTTCAAAATGAGGAATTCCAATTCTTTCAGTTCACAGAGTTCAGAAGGAATTCTTTCCAGTTTATTGTGACTGAGAGAAAGCCATTTCAGTTTTTTGAGTCTTCTGATTTCGGCAGGAACTGTCTTTATTCCGATTCCGCTCAGTGAAAGCCTTTGCAGTTTTTTCAGATTGAACAGTTCTTCATTGATGCTCAAATTTTCATTATTTCCTAAGTATAAAGTGGAAAGATTTTCAAGAGAGTCAAACCCGTAAGGGAGACTGGAAATATCATTGCCTATCAGATTCAGATATTCCAGATTCTCAGTCAGCGGAAACTGTCTGGGCAGTTCTTCGATTTTGTTGTTCATCATACTCAATGAAGTCAGGTTTTTCATTCTGTGAATATTTGGCGGAATTAGAGTGATTTCATTGTCGTCCAGGTAAATTTTTTCGAGAGATTCTGAATCCAGGAGCTCGGATGGAAATTCTTTGAAATAATTTCTGTTCAGATTGATGATAATAAGCTTGGGAATTTTATAAATTTTTTTAGGAAGCTCTCTCAGGCTGTTGCTGCTCAGATTCAGAAGCTCCAGTTTGGGAAATTCTGTGCAGACAGCTTCAGGAATTTCGGACAGTGATTTACCGGAAAGGTCGAGTTCACAGACTTTTTCCTTTCTTTTCAGTGCCTCTTCAATATTAGTAAAACGAGGACATAATCCTGTCTTGTTCGGAAGAATTGAAAGCGAAAAAAAAAGGAAAATAAACAGAGCTGTTTTCATAATTTCAGAGTATCCGCAGCTCCATTTTGAATCTATTGCAGGAACACTGTAAAGAATAAATTTACACTTTACAGAAGTTTTTTATCCTAAGATTTTATACTTTTTCTGATTTCTCTTTCAAAATAATCAATCGTTTTCTTTAATCCTTCTTCGAGCTGAACAGTGATTTTGTAATTCAGCTTCTCTCTTGCAAGAGTCAGATCTGGTCTTCTTCTGGAAGGATCGTCTTTCGGAAGGTCATTGTATACAATTTTGGATTTTGAGCCGGTCAGTCGAATGACGGCTTCTGCAAGTTCTTTCACTGTGAATTCACTGTCATTTCCAAGATTTACAGGCCCTGTAAAGTTTTCAGTATTCATCATATTGATGATCCCTTCTGCCAGATCGTCTACATAACAGAAGGATCTTGTCTGAGAACCTGCTCCGTATACAGTAATGTCCTGATTCTTAAGTGCCTGTACTATAAAATTACTTACAACCCTCCCGTCATTTTCCAGCATATTTGGACCGTAGGTGTTGAAAATTCTGATGACTCGAATATCCACATCGTTGAATCTGTGATAGTCAAAACACAGAGTTTCTGAGATTCTTTTTCCTTCATCATAGCAGCTTCTGATACCGATCGGATTGACATTTCCCCAATATATTTCTTTCTGAGGATGTTCCAGGGGATCACCGTAAACTTCGCTAGTAGATGCCTGAAGGATTCTCGCACCAGTTCTTTTGGCCAGTCCAAGCATATTCAGAATACCTAGAACATTTGTCTTGACTGTCTTGATCGGATTTGACTGGTAATGTACTGGTGATGCCGGACAGGCCATATTATAGATCTGATCGACTTCCAGATAAATTTCTTTTGTTATGTCATGCCTGATGAGTTCAAAGTTCGGATGAGACAGATATTTTTCCACATTCTCTTTTCTTCCTGTATGAAAATTATCCAGACAGATGACCTCATTGTCACCGACGATCAGCCTTTCACAGAGATGAGAACCGATGAACCCGGCCCCTCCTGTAACTAAAATTCTTCTGCGTCTGCTCATTTGTTCTCCTTAGATCTGATTTCCTTTAATATTTTTTCCGGCAGAGGTTTTCCATTCAGATCAATTCCTTTTTTTAAAAACCACTCTGCCACATCCGTAGCCACTTTTCCCTTGGAATAGTCCGAAAGCATCTCTTCGAGTCCGGTCTCTCCTTCGGTATACTCTCTGATGAAAGTTCTTTTCAGAAAGAAGACAACTGTCAGCACCGAAATGAGACTCCAGGTCAGTGCAATTGCATAACTGAGTTCCTTCAGTGAAAAATTCAGTCCTGCCGATTTTAAAGTCTGAATGCTTCCTGATGCGAGAATGCCTGCATCTGTCAGTTCTATGCGGCCGGTGAAATCCAGAAGGTCATAGATGCTGTACATTGCACAGGAGACACCGAGAAATATAAGAAACATAGAATGTATTTTTTTTGGTATAAAAAAACATGATAGAAGAAGCACTGACCAGATGATTCCTGTAATTTGAGCATAGGAAAGTATATCAGTATAAAATAATGTAAAAAAGGACAGAACGAAAGAAATAAAGACCGTCTGGAGTCCTGCAGATTCATGGCTGAATCCCTTCTGAAGAAGATATCCTCCAAACAGGGATGAACCGATGTAGCCTGCTGATACTGCAGGGATAAAACTCCATCCTGATATCCTGCCGAGAACCTCTCCCGATTCAAACGGGGTGAGATGTATTTTTTCCAGTCCTCCGCCGGTCATTAAAATAACGGAGGCATGACAGATTTCATGAACAAGAACTGAAAAACTTTTCAGGAAGGACATAAAACTGAAATTCCAGACAGTGAACATTGCCAGGAATACTGCAGATGCGAACCATATTTTACTGTGCAGAAGTTTCATTTTTCTTCTTTTTCAAAAATGATTTTTTCCGGATTTGCAGCTATATAATAATAGCCGCCCTTGTCGTTCAGAAGTTCCAGATAAACTTTTTTTCTGTCTTTTTTCTTCAGAATAATTGACTGAAGAAAAAACTCGGACTGCGAATTGACCAAAAGGGGGTTTGTTTTTGTAGTTTCCTCGTAAAATCTCCAGACTGTCGTTTTTTTGGAAATCTTTGCCTTTCTGAGATACTGCCATACTGAGTCCAGATTTTCTCCTGCCGGAAGACATACTTCAACGGTCTCTTTTTCTCTGTTCAGAAGATTTTCCGATTCTACCAGACATATCTGTATTTTGGCATTTTTCAGAATGACAGTGGACTGATTCTGGAATTCAAAGAATGGATACCCGGTTTTTTCATCGGTGCTGTCCAGATTCAGCATAAAGAAAAAAAATATAATGATAGCTCTCATTTTTTTAATGCCTTCTGCTTTCTTCTTGCATTGGCGCCTATATAAAGTTCAAAAACCTGTCCGGATTCTTTTCCGGCAAGTATGGAGAATGAGCTTGTGAGTTTTTGAAGTTTTTTTGACTCTTCAGTTGAGCAGAGCATCCGCATAAATTCATCCGATTCATTTCTGATATTGAGCTTTTTTCCTGATATCAGTGCGCAGGCTTCGTTTTTTCTGCCAGTCAGGTAAAGTGCCTTTGATGTGCTGAGAATTCCGCCTGAAAGTCTCCCGTCATCATTGGAGTCGTACGATGCACTCATCATAAAAAATCTTGCACTGTTTGCATAATTTTTTCTCTTCATAAAGTATATACCATATAGATACAGAAGTTCCATCTTCTGTTCATCACTGAGTTCAGTGAGAGACGCCGTCTCACGAATATAATCTTTTGCCTCATTTCCTTCCTTGTTTACAAAATATGCCAGACGCAGTATGGGATTGATTTCAGGATATTCCCGAATCAGATATTCCAGTGAATCAAAGTCCTTTGTCCTGAATTTGAGAGCAAAGATATAATTTACCATCAGCTGATTTTTCCCTTTCATATGACGGTTCAGGGTATCTTTTGTGCTTCCCAGGCTTCCATTAATCATATCCTTGAAAAAAATTTCTATGTCCTGTTCAGGAAGATCCGTGTCCTTCGCTATATGTCTGAAAATCTGTTCCAGTTTTTTCTGTCTTTTTTTATCCAGGGACTGCTTTGAGGAAAGGATAATCAGATCCTCGTATTTTCCATGCTGCATATACAGATCAAACAGTCTGGAAATTGCCGCTTTTCTGAATGATCCGACTTCGGATCTTTCGAGAAATGTCTCATAAAGCGGAATGGCAAAGTAGGGGGATATTTTTTCTGCTTTCAGTGCCTCTTCATAGTAGAATATTCCGTCACCTGCCGAAATGGATGAATATAATATAATGATTAACAGTAGAAATTTCATTGAAAAAGTTTCTTCAGAAGTTCTTTGTCGTCTGTGCGGCTGTGAAATCTGCAGACAGATGCAGGTTTGGATGTTTTTGTGAAAAGATCCTGTCTTTTATCTGTGCAGTCATCTCATGCCGGAAGTCCCGACTCCCTGCAGACGGAAGCCCATTGAGCTTTTCTAGAGAATTGAAATTTTTCTTCAGGAACAAGTTTTCTTTTGGAAAGTTCCTGGCCGATTTTCCCCCAGAGAGGAGCTGCAAATGTTGCTCCCATTCCCTGTCTTCCCATCCCGTATGTGGCA
>JBPOJG010000303.1:0-2832 GCA_052033835.1 Spirochaetota bacterium | reverse complement strand
TACCGATCACAGCTTCTGCTTCGAAGCCGGGTGCAATTGATGTTACTTGAGGCATATACAATTCTCCATTTTGAGATAATCTTAGAACTAGTTTTTTCAGCAGCGTAAATTTTTGCGAGCAATTTTTATAATCATTCTAAAAAAAGGGAGCAGTAAAGTACAAATACTCATTTTTCTATGCTTTTAAACAGGCCCCGCTCGGGCACAGAAGGTCTGCAGAACAATGCACCATCTTTCAGGTTTACAGTGGATCGGCAATAAGAAGATAGTAGGGGAATTTACCTATAATTGGTTTGATATTAAGTCAAACTGATTATTTTGGTTCTTTTTTTGAGTATTTCGAGGAAAAATATTCTTCTGACTTCTGTAAAAGGATTTTATTTCTCGTGCAGTCAATTATTTTTCAGATTGCAGAATTTATCATCGTAGAAATTGAGTCTAATAAGCAGAAAGAAAGTTTCGATCTGATTTTGAATTTAATTTTCAGCAGTCAGAAGAATACTGTGTTCATTAAAGCATATACGTCAATTTCAGCAGGATGCAATACATTGTATTTACAGCGAAAAATTTCTGGAATAATTCAGTGATGTTTCGCAGAAATTTAAGGGAAATGAGGGAAAATCTGAACGAACCTGATGAAACCAAATTATTGAAAGCAGAACTTTCAGAAGCACGTTCCATCATCCATGCATGGGAAAAACTTTTTGATGTACTGAGGCAGGAAAAAAAGGAAGCCAGAATGATCATTCAGGCCCATGAAAATCTGAGTGATCTTGTGAAACTCGAAAAGAAAGAAAGCAGAAATGCAATTGAGGCTCTGATAGAGCATCAGAGAATTTCACAGGATGAGATTCAGCAGAAAACAGTCACTCTGAAAAATATTCTGAACATCAACAGAGATATCATATCTGTCCCCGGCGGTGATGTTCTGCTTGGCAAAATCGTAGAGTCGATCCTGCATGTGCTGAATGCAGAAAGAGGTTTTCTCTGGATGAAAAAAGAGGAAGGAATGAAATGTTCGAGTCTGGTAAACATTTCTGAATCATTGATCAATGAGCCTTCCTTTCAGACAAGTCTTCGGGTGATGACGGATGCTGTGGAAGAACAGAAAACTCAGATCAGAAGATTCTCCGAATTCCGTTACGGACCGGAAAAGGAATTCATTATCGTAATTGCATCTCCTCTTATAATACAGAATTCTATAGTAGGAGTATTCTATCTGGATTCTTCCTATCTGAGCAGTTCTCTTGATGCAATTGATATTGATACTGTGGAAATATTCAGCTCACAGATTGCACTTGCAATTGAAAGCGGTGTTCTTTATGAACAGCTCGAAAGAGAGTTCAAGAACAAGACGAGAGAACTGAATCTGACAAATGAAAGACTGAATCATATCATTCGTGAAATAAAAAGTGATATGCGTCTTGCAAAAAAAATACAGACAAAACTTCTTCCGGAAAATCATATTCAGTTCAAAGGCGTGGACTGTGCTATAGAATACGCTCCTATGTTTGAGATCGGCGGAGATATTTACGATATTTTCCAGATCAGAGACGGGCTTATACGTGTGTTCCTTGCGGATGCTACAGGACACGGAATTCAGGCAGCCCTGATGACTACTCTGATCAAGGGAGAGTTTGACAAGGTGAAGAAACTGTATTCGAGTCCTGCGGAAATACTCAGAATACTGAACAGAAATTTTCTAGACAGTTTCCGTTCACTGAATGTTTTTTTTTCCTGCATTATCTGCGACATCAATCTCAATCTAAGAGAGATTGTGTATTCTTCAGGAGGACACCCCGAACAGGTTCTTTTGAGCAGCTCAGAGATGAAACTTCTGCCGAAGAACGGAACTGTGATTGGGATACGGGATAATGCTCAGTTCAAGGATGACAGAGTCAGTTTCAAAGTAGGTTCAAAGCTCATTCTTTTTACTGACGGTCTTTTTGAACAGTTCGATGCAGAGATGCAGATGTTCGGAGAAGAAAGGATTTACGGAATCCTCGAAGAAATGAAGGATAAAAGCGTAAATGCCATCCGAGAAAGGTGTTTTTCCGAGTTGAAGAATTTTCTCGAATTCAAAAATAAATTTCATGATGACATTACATTTATCGGTATACAGTCTGGCTGATTTTTAACTCGCCTACACACTTTGGTGCAGGTGAGTTTACGCATTGGCCTGCCGGTTTTTCATAAGATGATCAGTGTTTCTTTTCCGTCTGAACGGGCGGAAATCCGCTCTCGCTGAAGATCTTATCTGAAATATTTACATTCAGAGGAAGTCCGTCCCTGCCCACAGGAACAAAAATAAGTTTTGCATTCGGACTTTCAAGAGCCTTCATACTTGCTTCCACTGTCTTCAGTTTCAGATAGGCAGGAGTGATGTGAACGTTTGTGAGTTTCTGAGTTTTGGCCTTCGCTTCAGCTGCAATGATTTCCACCTCAGCATCTCTTTTGGCCTTCATTTTTGCGATCTCATCTTCTTTCTCTGCAATCTTCTGATTGTACTTCATTGTTTCGAGTTCCTGTTCTCTTTTCAGTTTTTCCGCGATTGCATTCATAATTCCAGGATCGAGTTTTGTTTCATCAATGTTGACGTCCTCGATGAGCACATGTCTGTTTTTGATTCTTGCAGCAAGTGTTTCGAGAATCTCCTGTTCGAGTTCTGCGGATTTTTTCGGAATCTGAATCATCTTGTATCTGGCAAGAACGTTTTTAATGGATGCTCGGAAATCTTCTCTTACGATTTTCTCATAGTACTTTTCTCCGAATTCCAGATGCAGCGCCGTGATTTCATTTCCATTGGCGCCGTAAATAATGGACGCCTGCACT
>JBPOJG010000551.1:0-15148 GCA_052033835.1 Spirochaetota bacterium | reverse complement strand
GCACTCATAAGTTTCTGAATTCGTATGCTGCGTGGATTAAAACGTCTTAACCGATATGAAAAAAGGCTGATTGAAATTGCCAAAAAAGGCGGAAGTCTTGTTCGAATCAATCAGTTCGGATTCTCATCCAAAACCGAGAAAGGATTTCGATTTCCGATTTATTCTCTCGAGATTGGAAAAGAAAAAGCAGTGAGGAAAAATCCTGCCGGACTCATTGCCGGAGTGCACGGACTCGAAACAATCGGGATCAGAGTTCTTCTGGATTTTCTGGAATTTGTTCTTGAGGACGGAGCCAGTCCGATATTGAAGGATCTGAAAAAAGGGGAATTCGGGATTGTATGTATACCTATATTAAATCCCGGCGGAGTTGCAATGAAAAGAAGGTCCAATCCTCGCGGTGTGGATCTGATGAGAAATTCCGGACTGAAAGCAGAGGATGCACCTTTCTTTTTCGGAGGGCAGGGCTTCTCTAATAAACTTCCTTATTATCAGGGAAAAACACTGGAAGCAGAATCCAGGGTTCTTTACAGATTTGCGAGAGAGTATTTCTTTCAGCCGGACAAATCCATTATACCGGTACTTGACATCCATTCCGGATTCGGAATGACAGATCATATCTGGTGGCCTTATGCAAAGTCGCAGGAGAAATGTCCTGATGACGAACTTTATCTGAAACTTGCACGTTACCTCAAGGATGAAAAAAATCATCACACGTATAAATTCGGTCCTCAAAGTGAGACATATACAATCAACGGAGATTTATGGGACAGACTGTATGAAAAATACAGAAAGGAAAAGGCCGATTCCGATCAAAACTGGAAAGCGAGATTTCTGCCTGTCACTCTGGAAATTGGCACCTGGTCGGACGTCACGGCAGATCCTCTCAAGATTTTCCGCAAAAGAGGAATCTTCAATCCCAGTCGGGATAATAAACATGATATTATAATGAGACACAGAAATTTTCTTTCTGATCTTGTGAGGATAGCGTCGTCGAAGCTGAAGGACTGGGTGTAACTTAAGAAAGCTTCAAAAACCTTCCATTGTAGTCAATAGAAGGTCTTTGTAACTACTAACTCATTGCTTTATCAAAGTCAAACTATAAGTAGTTCCACTTTTGTCCTTTATGGTAAAGGTAGCACCTGTCGCTGGTGCCGTATCTCCTGTACCTACAGGCATATTACTTACTCTGACATAATAATCATCTGAGCTGGAACTGGAGCCGTAATTATCAAAGCTGACTTTATTGTTCGTCTTGTCGTGCACCATATTGTGCATAGGCGTATCCAGAGTTAATTGTGCGTTGCCTGAGCTGGGTCTGTATAAACGACGAGTAAAGCCGCCTAAAAAATTACCACTTCCATCGTATAGCAGTAAGAACTGGCCCCACTCATTACCCGATACTTCAGTCTGAGCCCGAATCCAATAGGTTTTTAATACGGGAGCTGCCTTGCCAAAGACAGGCACAACATCGGGATAGGCCAGGGCCACACTCATTGTTCCTCCTGCGTTCACAGTGCAGTTACCTGCACCACGCAGCCTGTCAATCTTGCCCAGGCTACATTTTCCAGAGCCATGAAAAGCGAAACATGGATGGCTGAGCTGCCGACAGTATAGGATCCATTAGGAACCAAATATGTTCGCTTGCATCCACTCAGATTGATCGTGGTATAGTCATAGGATCCAGAGGCAGTGGTCAGCGGATCAGCACCACTGCTGGTGTAGTAGGTAGTCGAGTTCAAGGTCATAGTTCCCTTTACCTTGGCCTGATAGCTCCCTCCACTGCCGCAGGCCTGTACAGATATTTTGCTGAATGTGCCCGCCTGAGCTTTACCACTGTAACTTGCAAACAGGTTCTTGAGTGCAGTGTTGTCTGCAACATCGACCATACAGCCGGCAGATGTTCCTGCCGCGCAATTGTATAAAACGGACTCGCTTCCAGAACTGCTTTCCAGAGCAATTCTCATAATGGGTACGAGCAAACTTACCGGAGTAAAGCTTTGTTGGTGAGTCTGCGCCATCTGAGACAAAAGAGGAAGGCTAAGACCGCTTAGAAATGCAATGGTAATAATTTTTACAATTCGAGTTTTCATCAACGACTGACCCCCTCCATAGTAATGGTGACTGTCGCCCCGCCGCCTGAGGCTGCGGCAGCGCCGAGCAGCAGCAGCATTTTTTGATTGTCATCCTTTTTTTTGTCTCCAAACATGGAACATGTTGAGAGCACCGCCAGTGCGAGTAAAAATACTATTAGTTTTTTCATATTGTCTCCTCTAAAGCAAAATGATTTTTCCACAAAGCGAATTGCTTGCTATCCCTTGCCTATGCATGAAATGCACCACTGGAGCCAACTCATAGTCTTTGATATAAATCAATTCTACGGTTTTTTTATATACACTTTAGCAGGAACAAAAAACACCTTTGTCTTTAATTCTTATATTAAAATATAACACAAATTACTCAATCAAAAAATTTCAAATAGAATGAAAACGACCCAGGCGGAAAGAAATCATCGCTGTGGTAGCTCTTAAAGTCCCAGAAAACTGGATTTTTCTTTGATAATAACAACCATTTACCCGGGGCATCTGCGGGGGACATCAAATTAAAAGGTAACATTGCCAATCGAAGACGCTTTGAAAGAAGTAGAAGGAATTCAGGAATTAAAATCATATCCAAGGGAATAAAAAATTCTCTTATTGTCGAGTCAAAGTACAGCGACAATTCATTACAGGCACTTCCTCTTCGAATGACGGTGACTGAAGGGGGTCTTCATTATTTTTAGCCGAATTTCCCTTCAGAAAATCCCCTTTTGTAAAGCCGGATACAGAATTCAATGACGACTGAACTGAGATTTTCCGTAGAAAATTTTTCGGAAAAAAAACAGAACCAGCTTCCATTTTGTCCTGCTCATCAGTATAATTGTAATCAGAAAATACAGGGAGGATTACGATGAAAAAGAGTTCTGTTGCTGTGCTTGAGAGGAAGAAAAAGGTGAACTGGTCTGACAGGCTGAAACTTCAGACTAAGGAAATTTTATACGATCTGCCGGTATCCGCTTTTTATCCCGGGTACTGCTGTATGAAAAGCAGCGAGCACCAGTTCGGAATCATCAGACTCGAGGATGCCCTGCGAAATGCCTACATTATCCGAGACAGGGACTCCGGCGAAATAATGAGAGAATTTACTGACGTAGTTTCTCTGATTTCTGCAGGGTGGGTTGTGGACTAAAAATAATATTCAGGAAGTCAGAGGGAATTTCGACTGACTTCCTGTTTTGAAAAGAGTGGATTTATTTACTTAGAGGTGTATTCCGAAAGCAGTCTAATAGCTGTGAAAATTTTATTTCTTCTGGTTTTCGTACTGAATAGCTGCCTGAGACTGCAGATCGACCGATACGGATATACGCCGATCGGCAGTGAACCTGAGACCGGAAGGTACAGTACAAATATATATGAAGTGAACTCTGAGGTTTCATCTGAAACGTTTAGGCTGGAAATAAACGGGAGAACCGAATTTTGGAAGTCCTACAGTTCCAGAAAATTCATTGTATGGAGACTTCCTGCGGGTTACAATTTTAATTTCAGCGAGACAACTCCACATTGTGGCTGGTGTGGATTTTCCTGCCACGAAGTAGAAGAGCCGCGAGGTCCCTTGAAAGAGTATCTTGCCTTTTATCCATTAGCTGTCATCTGGACACTTGGAATTCAGCTTCCTTTTACGGTACTGGACATAGTAAGTCTGCCTGTCCGAATGTTCCCAAGAATTGAGAGACATTCGGATATTCGGAAGATTTATGATACTGAGAATATGAAGAAAACAAGAATCGCATATGAAAAAAATGAGAGGATGGAAAAAGAATACGTTCTGCTCGAAGATGGAAAAGAAACCCTCATCCCCTTGAAATCAGCCTACATACCCAATTTAGTATTTATCTTATACTTATATCATAATGATGAAAATTTTCCAGAGAAAAGGTTTATCGAAATCCCCGAAAACATCAAAAAGATTTCAATCATTAAGAAGTAATTTATTTAATTATATTTCATTTATAAGCCGCGTTTATCTTTTTCTGTCAATTCTCTCTGCTAGCGATGTCTTCAAAGGTGAATCAAAGGAGTGTTCTTCGGAAGAAGGAGCTGCAGTGCATCCGCTGTTCTGCTTCTGTGACAGGAACGGTGATTCAATTCAAAGCATGTCAGTGTTATCCGCCCGAATTTACTGAAAAGGTTCTTCAGTTCATTCAGATCATATGTATTTTCGACCAGTACCGTTTTTTCATACTCCGCGAAGAGTTTTTCATAGTCGTCCTGTGTATTCAGATTTGATCCTGAAAAGCCTGCGGGGAAAAACATCCCAATTGAGCGGGCAGAAAAGTTCCAAGCAGTTTTTGCAGAAACAGCCGGAGGGTATCAATCATAGGATAATTTGAATGTCCGCTCAGCTCAGAGAAAATTACCGTCGTTCATACGTTTTTCACTCAAATTCCCTCCGATTTAAGAATTGAAAATCAGCTCATTTTGAAAATTCTGGTTATATGTCAGTCAAGGTTCAGTTAAAAGACGGTTCAGTAAGAGAAGTGGAAGCCGGCACTAAGGTGTCGGAATTCCTGAAAAGTTTGAGCATCAGTTTAGCCAAGTCGGCTCTTGCCGCAAAGGTGGATGGAAAGGAAGTGGATCTTTTTTATCCCATCACAAAGGACTGTACGCTCGAGGCATTGACCTTTGAGAGCAAAGAGGGAAAGGAAGTGTTTCATCACTCCAGTGCTCACCTTCTCGGTCAGGCAGTGCAGAGGCTTTATCCGAAAGCACTTCTTACGATTGGGCCGACTGTGGACAACGGTCCCGGCTTCTTTTATTACGATATCGACTTCGGTGATACTGTCATCACTCAGGATGATCTTCCTAAGATCGAAAAGGAAATGCAGAAGATCGTAAAGGAAAACATTGAAGTCCGCCGTGAAGACTGGACGAGAGAAGATGCAGTAAAACGGTTCAAGGAAACCGGTGAAAAATACAAGGTAGAACTGATTGAAAGTTTTCAGTCGGATACGGTATCATTATATTATCAGGGAGAATGGTTCGATCTCTGCCGAGGTCCTCATATTCCCAAGACTGGACTCATCAAGGCATTTAAACTGACAACAATTTCCGGTGCATACTGGAAGGCTGACAGCGCCAATAAAATGCTCCAGAGAATTTACGGGGTATCCTTTCCGACTCAAAAAGAACTTGATGAATATATTTTCATGATGGAAGAAGCAAAAAAACGCGATCACAGAAAGCTGGGAGCAGAACTGGAACTCTTCACCACATCTGAAAAAATCGGTCCGGGGCTCATACTCTGGCTTCCTCGCGGAAATGTGATCAAGGAGCAGCTGGAAAGATGGGGAAAGGACACGGAGGAAGAATGGGGATATCAGAGAGTGACTACGCCTGTTCTGACCAAAGAAAGTCTTTTCTATACAAGTGAGCACCTTCCTCATTATAAAGAACATATGTTTCCTGCAATGGAAATGGATAATGAAAATTACTATATCAAACCGATGAACTGTCCTTTCCATCATACCATCTTTGCAGACAGGCCGAGAAGTTACCGTGAACTTCCTCTTCGTATTGCCGAGTATGGTCTCTGTCACAGATATGAGGATTCCGGAACTCTGTTCGGTCTGATGAGAGTGCGTGCAATGAGTATGAATGATGCGCATATCTACTGCACAGAGGATCAGGCAGTGGAGGAATTCAAGAATGTGATTCTGCTGCATGAGTACTATTACAAAACTCTCGGGATCAAGGACTATTTTATGGTGCTTGCACTTCGTAATCCGTCCAGTGCAAAATATCATGGCGACGACGAGATGTGGAACAAGGCAGAGGCACTGACCAGAAGAGCAATGGAAGAATCGGGAGTAAAGTTTATCGTGGAAAATGACGGTGCGGCTTTTTACGGACCGAAAATGGACTTTCAGATCAGAAGTTCTATCGGACGTGAATTTACAGCCAGCACATGTCAGCTGGATCTTTTCATGCCCATGAAATTTGATTTAAAATATAATGATAAAGACGGAACTCAGAAACGTCCTGCCTGCATTCACAGAAGTCCTCTGGGAACTCACGAAAGATTCGTAGGTTTCCTGATTGAACATTTTGCAGGTGCGTTTCCTGTCTGGCTTGCTCCTGAGCAGGTGCGTATTCTACCTGTCAGTGAAAACTTTCTGGACTATGCAAAAGAAGTGGAAAAGATTCTTCGCAAAAAAAGAATCCGTGTTCATCTGGATGACACTTCCGACACACTCGGAAAACGTATCCGCAATGCTGAACATACTAAAATCCCTTATATTCTCGTAGTCGGAGAGAAAGAGCAGTCTTCTTCTTCAGTCAATGTCAGAAATTACTTTACCAAAGAACAGACAACAATGCATAATGAAGAATTTATCAGTCTGGTCTCGAAAGAAATTGAGGACAAGACGATTCATTGGATTAAACCGGCAGAGAAGAAGTAGGAACAGGAGATCGTTATGGAAAAACTGTATGAAAAAGAAGGAGTAGCAGCAATTTATTGGGATGGTGCATCTCAGGCATTATGTCCCGAATGGAAAAGTTTTTCAGTGTCAGACAAAGAAGTCAGGGCTGTGCTCGAAAATTTATTGATTCTCATCGCAGAGAAAAAATGTGACAGACAGATTATCAACACTGGAAAAACTCTCGGCGGTTTCAGTGAGGAAATTCAGGAATGGCTCGGAAATGACTGGATTCCCCGCGCTGTAAAAGCGGGAATGAAGTATGTCGCGACAGTCACTCCCAAAAACGCAATGGCTCAGCTTTCCAACGATTATTGGCAGGAAGTCAGCACAGACATTGGATTCGTCACGATCAACGTGCCCTCGCATGAAGCAGGTCAGGAGTGGCTGAATAAGTTTCCGGTCAGTGGCTGAAAACTTCATTCAGTGCTCCATTAAAAATAATGATGCTAGTTTAAAATTTTTTGCTCAGCCAAGAGATCTCTTATCCAAGTTTTTGTAGTTTCTTTGGCGTTAATTTCTATGGCAGTCTTCATAAGTTCATCAATGAATTGGGTATTATTTTCGAGCTGAATCCGAAACAACGTCATTCGAATATACGATATGATATCAGTGAAGACTGTATAAAAATTCATTTTTTCATATTCCGAAAGTTTTATTCTTACTTGATTTTCGTTAAAGGAAGCCTTTGACCCATATATAAAAACTCCTTTATCACCGTTATTTTTTACCATTTTATTAAAAGCGTGTTCTACGTCATGAGAAGTAAAATCTTTATCTTTGACTTCGATGGAAAAAAGATAATTGGAGTTTTCGAAAATGTCAATGTCTCCAATTTCTCTAGATGATGCCCCACTTTGATTTACTTTATGAGGGATAACGCGAATATTATTTTTCGATATTTTCCAAAAAAGTTTTTCTAGTGTCGCCACTGCTAAAACAAGAGTCTCACCTTCAAATGATTTTTCAATAAATTTTATAATAAATTTATATATATTTATTAATGTAGGATCAAATTTATATTCAATGTGATATAGTTTTTCTAGATGATTATATTTTTTGGTGATCTCATTTATTGCATATTTTAGGTATTGAAACGAGTCTATGCTTTCTAAATTATTAATACTATTGAATATTTTAATTAAATTATTTAATGTTTTCCTGTCATTCCCATCCCTAACTGCATTAGATTCTGACAAATGAGTAAACCTAGCCGGTTTATTTAAAAAAGGTTCATTAGATCCGCCAAGTGCATTGTAAATATATTTTCTTTCAAAAGGTACTACGATCTTATGACATAGACTCCGGGCATCGTAAGCCCCTAAAATAGGAGCACCTGCCTGCAATGCAATCGGATTCAAAGATACATTTGCCGCTTTAGCCAATAAACCTGTTATCAAGATATATTTATAAGTCTTGTGATTACTATTGATGATTTCCTTTATTAAAGAAGTATTTTCATCGATTGAAATGATATCTTTACTCTCGGTATAAGCCTTTAGTAAAATTTTCTCTGCATCATTAAAATCTAATTGCACTAGCTTGCCATCTGGAGTGGAAGATAATCATTGATTGGGATTATTCCTTTTTGCATATCAGAGTTTTTCAAATATTCTTTAAACATTAGAGATATTTGATATGCTAAATTACTGGGTACAGCGTTTCCTATCTGCCTATATTTTGAAGACTGTGATCCATAAAATGAATAATTCCTGGGAAAAGTTTGAATAAGAGCTGCTTCTTCTACTGTTAATCTTCTTAATCTTGCTGGGGCTAGTGAAGAAATTGGAGTTAAGCTGCCTTCAAGCAATTTTTGATGGTATTCCTGAACCCAGCTATTTTTATTTAAATACAGTTCTTCGTCATCAATTATAGGTGTTTTGTTGCCACCCATTGAAGCTGGAAGAGTTGCACAGTAGCCATCTAGTCTAATTGGTCGTCCAAGTCCATTAAAGAGCATACCGGCATACGGAGATTTTCGTAAGACAGGATTTGAAGTAAGAGTAATTTTTGCATTGCATATACCTTTATTATTTCCGAAACCTGCCTTATCCAATGAAGATAGAGTTTCACGTACAGTCTTAGCCTTTTTTTTGTACGGTAAAAGCATCTTCTGCAAATCTGGGATAATGAAAGGATTCATCTTAAAACCAATAAAAAAAACTCTTTCTCTTGATTGCGGGACATTAAAATCAGAGGCGTTTAGAATTATGAAATTCGTAGCATATCCCAATGATCGCATATTCTCCAAAAGCTTATCACGCAGAGGAGACCATTTTTCTAACGAGCCGAGTGCTTTAACATTTTCCATCAAAAATGATTTGGGATTCAATATTTTTAGAGCCTCTAAAAAAGTCCAGACGTTCTTACTTCTTTCATCGTCAGGATCCATTCTTCCTGCTACAGAAAAACCTTGGCAAGGAGGTCCTCCAATAAGAACATCTGCAGTTCCTGTAAAATTATTTAATTCATGTATGTAATGACAAATATCACCGCATTTTATATGATCACCAATATTATTTTTATAGGTTTGACTAGCGTCTTTATCGAAATCATTTGACCAAATGATTTCGAAGCCTGCCTTTTTGAAGCCGAGATCTAGTCCGCCTGCACCAGAATAGAGCGACACAATTTTCTTCATTTTTCCTCTATCTTAATACTACTTAATTGACATATTATCAAAATACATCTGTTAATCAATAGAAAAATTAGATTCCTTTTCTCTAACAGGAAAGTATATCTTTACACCATTCGTAACCATAATGAAATCTATGTATTTCAAAATTTACTCAACACTCCATTCATTTTCGATCGGATTTTCTGAATAGGTCTTCTGCAGTTCAAGGTTGGCCTTTCCGATATATTTTTTGATGTCTGGATTGGCTGTTCTCCAGGCCTTTGATTTTTCCTGATATCTTTCCTTTCTGAGAACTGTGTGCGGATGACTCTGGAAATATTCCGTAATGATATTTGCAGTTCTTGTCTCCTTTCCCAAATGCGACTCTGCCAGTTTTTCAAAAGCCTTTCCTTCGCCTGCAGGATGATAGTCTGAGGAAAGCAGAAGTGAGAATGCATATTCGTCTGCCTCTTCCTCCTGATTCTTATTATAAGAAGACTTAATAATTATGCCGAAAGCCAAATCTGCCAGTTTTCCCAGTGTCGCCGATCCGATTTTTTGGGTAAGGAGCTGAAACCTGACATTTTCCAGACAGTGACTTTTTTCCACATGTCCGATTTCATGACCGAGGATGGAAACAAGTTCCGATTCTGATTCCAGTATCTGAAGAAGTCCGGTTGTTACAAATAAAACGCCTCCCGGAAGCGCAAATGCGTTTGGAACTCCTGAATCCATCAGATATACAGTATATTCAAAAGGTTTACTTTTTGTTTTAGTAAGGTCCTTAATCAGATTGTTCAAATAAATGTACCGCGGATCTGATTTGTCGGCACTTGATTCATAGCGGCTCCGAATTGCATCTCCGTATTCTTTTTCATCCAGAGAACTGATCGGTATGACTTTGGTGAGAGCCTTGCTCCCGAGCTGAACAGGTTTCCCGATCAGCTGCCAAAAAGGGGCCGCAGTGGAATCCATTTCTGTCTTCTTTTCCTGAACGGAAAGGGCGATAATCAGTCCGACGCCGAAGATTAAAATTAAAACGAGATACAGTCTGCTGTTTTTCATTCCAGTCTGTCCTTATATTTATTATATAAACTGTTCATTATTAAAAGTATTATCCCTGTGCCTACAAATACAAATGCTCTGGTAAGTGCGCCTGTTGAAGAAAGATCGTGGAATATCAGTCTGAATATGCAGAAGAAAAGTATGGCAAGACTTGCATAACGGAAATGTTTTTCCTTCACAATCAGGCTGAAAGCAAATACTGCAAATGCAGACAATACCCCGAGAAGTGTAAGAATTGCACCTGCAGCAGACCAGTATAGGAAAAGAAATACGGCAGCAAAGAATGGATAAAATGCAAGTGAGAATACTCTGTTCTGTGCCAGAGCTGAGACCTTGTCTGCTCTCGAAAGAAAACCCGGATACTTGATTTCTTTCTGTCTGAAACTGCTGTATACCAGATATAAATATGGAAAAGTAAGAATTATTGCTGCAAGAGCAGGTATCCATTTACTGTTCTGCCAGAGTCCTGTCGGATTGTCTTCGCTCGATGAGATGAATGCAATGTAAAAACTGTTCACAGCCTGAATGACAAGGGAATACTGAGCGAATCTGCTGAGATCCATAAATTTAACATTTGAAATGAGATAAGAAAGAATCGCCAATACTGCCCAGTACGGAGGACTCCAGTGCTCCGGAAGAACAGTCAATCCCGCCAGCACGAAAAAGAAAAGTGAGAGTTCTGCAAAAAGAGGCTGTATGTTCTCATTATAAAATGAATATGCCGTATTTTTCCTGAAAAGCATAAATATAAACACTGCAAGTGCAAATATTTCTATCCAAAAGCGGACAGGGAATATCCAAAGATAAGCTCCGGACTGAAGATGAATGAAAAGATGTCTGTAAAGAAAAATTGCAGAGAATATCAGACTGTTTATTATCAAATGTTTGGATGAATCAGAATCTTCCAGCCAGCCGATTAAAGAAGTATTCTCGGAAAATTCCAGAATGATGAGTGAAATCAGAAGAGCAGACACCCCAGTGAGAAACGGAGAGATCGACACCGCAAAGAAATGAATGCTGAACAGAAGATGTGAATTGAATATATACAGAAATGGAATGGAAAATTTTCTGCTGAATTCTCTTATAAAAGAATAATTCATCAGAAAAAGAATGCTGATAAAATGAGGAGCTGACTCTGAAAGAAATTCCAACGGTTTCTCTGATCCGAATGATTTCATATCAGTCCAGGAATCAGTCAGTGATATGATGAAGAGAAGAGTGAGTCCGACCCCAATGCCGGGACTCTGTATCCTGTTTCTGTAGAATCCGATTCCGCAGATCAGTGCGGCAAAAGCCGCAGGTGCGTAAATCTGTTTGTCGATGTATGCATACAGTGCAAGGAATGAAACTGCAAAAAGAAATCCGGGAATTTCTGAAATCCAGTAGAGAAGTCTTTTCTCATTGAAAAGCTCTTCTCCGAATTTCTTGGAAAAATGATAATATATCCCTTGCAGAAAAACGAAAACAGTGAATGCCGAAAGGTTGAGAATGTCTTTAGAATCCAGATTTGCGGCCCTGTCTTGGTTCAGGAAAACGATTGCACCCATTGTTCCTTGAAATATGGATAATAAAAGAATGGATGAACCGGTCAGAACGAGTGATTTTTCACGGATATTCCAAAGTGCAAAAATCATTGCCTGAATTCCTGAGAGCAGGACGAGTACAAATACAGGAATATCCCATTTCTCCAGTCCGAAAATTCCAATAAGCGTCAGTGCTTCTGCTGCCCACATATCACAGACGTACAGCCAGCGGATATTCCTTCTTTTTGCTGCCTGAGAAAGAACAAATGCTCCGGCTCCTACAGCCAGAATATATATCGGTGTCCAGGAACTTCCTGTGGAATAACCCAAAAGACTGATTCCCAGAAAAAGCCAGGAGCTGATATGAGTGAGCAGGGCGGTTCTAGGCAGTTTTTCCTCTGAATAGAATGCTTCTATGTAATGAACATATAATGCATTTATGTATACAGAACTGACTAGGATTATTCCGGAAACTTTCAGAAAGATGTCGGATTTGATTGCAGATTCTCTTTCTGTATAATTGTAGAGATGAAAGCAGAAATAGGAAAATGCGGTAAGAAAGAGATGCCAGTCCCAGCGCACGGAATAGTTTTTGCGTACTGCCAGGATGGTCACTGCTGATGCAATGAACAGTATGACTAGATTTTGAGGAGCTGATGCAAGTCCGATAAAAGTGAGCACAATATGTAAGCTTGCATATAGTTCTCTGTTTCTGGAGTAACCGGCGTAAAGATTTACTCCGAGTCCCAGCAGAATAAACGGAATGGAAAAGAG
Organism: Spirochaetota bacterium; assembly: GCA_052033835.1. Lineage (GTDB taxonomy): Bacteria > Spirochaetota > Leptospiria > Leptospirales > Leptospiraceae > DAORDI01. The sequence continues at coordinate 2,655 of JBPOJG010000551.1, read as the reverse complement.
CGGATCATCAACAAACTTGATCCCTGAAATTCCATAACTTCCGATGCAGGCAATCAGGAAAATGACTGCGGCAGTGCTGAAAAGTATGTCAGAAAGTTTTTCCCAGGATTCGTCTTTTCTTTTCAGGTATATGGAAATCCAGTAGACTGCACCTGCAAAACCGGAGATAATCAAAAATCTTACGAATGGAGGAACTATGATGAATGCAACTGCAGCGAGAAAACCTACACCCAGAACAAGAATGACTGCTCCCAGTATCCCGGTCCAGTTTTCCATAAGAGATTTTTCTGTCTTCTGCCACCAGCTCTTTTCTTTCTTTTCAAGGGTTGGAGTCTGAATGTTTTCTGTCGGAACTGTTTCCTTTTTTTCTTCAGCAGAGACAATGCTGTCCAGACTGATTTTTTCTTCCTTTGCTTCAAATACCGCAGGCGGAATTTCTTCCGATTTTTTTTCGAAATGTCCAAGAGTTTTCGGAATCTCTGCAGGTTTATCCTTAACTTCGATTTCCTCTTTGACAGAATGAATCGGAAGTGACTGAAGATCATTCAGTTTCTTTTCCATCGCACCCATTCGCAGGTTCGATTTATGGAGATCCTCTTTCAATGCGGAATTTCTTCTCCAAAGAACAATCAGGATAATGTAAGATATAAACAGTAAGGATTCTACCATAGCGAGGTATACTAAATCAACAAGGCATTGAATTACAAGTAAATTTTTTTCCTGTCAATACTCGCAATTGGGCAGCTTTCGGCACTCTTCCAGTCCTTTTCTGTAGCTTTCCTGCATCATTTTCAATTCATACCTGCTTCTTTCTTCTGCATTCAAAGGATCTTTGCTGACAAGATCACCCTTGAAAATCCACATTTCCTTGGATGATTTGTATTCCTTTCCTATATAAGCCCAACTGTCAGTGACTCCGTCAACAGTATCTTTTTTTCCAAGCGCCTTAATGAAAACTCTGTCTCCTTTTGACTTGATCTGAGCAGTAGCGGCATATTTGTCAGGAAATCTATATGCTTTTATATTATCTTTTTTAACATAAAGTTCTTCCGGAGGAATTCTCTTTTTATCCTTCAGGAAATCCATATCTCTGAAATCATTTTTCCCGGAGCTGTAACAGAGAACTTTTTCCTGCGTTGTAAAAATATCGGAGGAGGATTCGTATGGATCCGTATATTTATACCCTTGAGGATCATCGGATTTCCAATCGATGGATATGCACTTTGAAATTAATCTACAGTCATTGACGGTGTCAGAAAAAAGAATTCAGGTTGGCGTGAAAGCTGATTTTTCGACAGTTCCATTTTTCATCTGCCAATGAAAATATACTGATAATCTAAAGTTTTATCGTCGACTGAAACTTTGAATCCAGCCTGTTCCAGTTCGTTTATAGTCTTTTCTCTGGAAATTCTCATAGATTCAGGAGGACTGTGAATCGGAAGTTTTCCTTCCTTGAAATCAATAATACAAATAAACCCGTTTTTTCTCAGAGCTTTTCTAATTTCTGAAAAATACTGTACCCTGTCTTCAATATGGTGATACACATTTACGGATATAAGAATATCTGTTTCATCAGGTTTCAGCTCTGCACTTGTATAAGGAATTTTCCTGACAGACAGATTGTTTTTTTTGGGATGAGATTCCGCTTTTTTCTGAATGAACTGCAGAAATCTTTCATCTGCATCAAGAGCCGTCACCTTTGCATTTTCATCCAGAATCCGAAATGTAAAATACCCTGTGCCCGAGCCTAAATCAGCGACTTTCAGACCTGAAAGTGATTTTGAACTGCTTTGTCTTACAAGCTGTCTGACTACTTCATCCGGTTTCTGCCATTTTTCCCTTTCAGGGCTTTCAAAGGATGCAGAAAGTTTCTCAAATGAAGAATGGTTCATATGCTCATTTGCAGACCCGTGATGATGTCTGTGAGAGTGAGAGCAGTGATTTAATAATGCGCCGGAAAGAATATAAATGATCATATATCCTTTTATTTTCTGAAATCCTTTCATCTGTAACCTTCACTGCTTTTCTTCTGAACAACCACAGACCAAATTCCTCGAATCTGATTTTCAGAGTAGCCGGTAGCTTTGTCTTCAGGATACATTTTCAGTATGTTATCATGGACGCTGGCATGAATGTCAGTGCCTTTTTTTCCATGACACTGCATACACATCTGATTTGTTTCTATCGGATAATAACCGATAAATTCAGTTTCCGTTTCTCTGAAAGAAGGAGACAGTTTCTCTTTTTTTTCCAGCTGTGCCTTGAAACTCTTAATTGCATTCAGCTCTTCTTCATTTGCAAGGTTTGCCTGATTTCTCGGTCTGTCTGATACTCTTTTAAGTTTGACATTAAACTGTTCTGACATTTCATTAATGAGAGGAACTGCCTTTTCACTGCAGAAACCTACGGCATATGCTGCCCCTTTTGAGGAAATTGCATTTAGAAGAGTTTTTCCTAATTCAGCTTTGGCCTTACTGACAGCCTGCTGTGCGATCTCCTGACTGCTCAGTCCTGTTCCGTATGTTTTTTTATCTGTATCGTTGTTTTCCGTTTTACTGCAGTATAGTGTCATTATAAAAAAGAGTGACGCAATGTATATATTTCCTTTCATAAATCCCTCTGGCTTTAATTGATGCAGTATTTCAGTTTAAAAAA
>JBPOJG010000195.1:0-15226 GCA_052033835.1 Spirochaetota bacterium | reverse complement strand
AAATTTTCTTTTAGCTGTTTCTTTGCATTATCTGTGAACTGGTATTTTTCTGCCAATATCTGTCTCCAATTCGTTCACTATGTCAGCCCAGGAATGACCTAAGGTCTGGATTTTCTTTTATTGCTTTCAATTCTCTGTCAAAATAGGACTTCTCTTCTTCAGTCAAATCCTCTTCCATCGGTTCTTCTTCCAGAACTAGTACAATTCGGTAACGGCCGGGGAAGGATATCGTCTGACAGTTTCAAAATCAGACAGTTGTCTTCCCGAACAGCGGTGAGGCTTGCAGAGGCTTTGCGAGGGCGAAGCCATATCCTTACCCACAAGTTATGGAATCGCGGCAAGGTCGCTCAAATTTACCCTATCCCCTTGCTCATCCGATGCAGATATTTATCCGACGAGTCCCCTTTCCGAAGCGGAAAGGCCTCCTGAGATATGGACCTCGCTCCAAGTGTGCTTGTTTATCAGACGATCTGATTCAATTTGAGTCTGATGTCAGAAAATTCTTTCGGTGAAACTGTACCGGTGGAAAACCTTACCACGGACTGGTAGACTGAATTTACCGGTTTAGTACATACATCTATGAATTTTTCATTCAGATTTAGAATCCAGACTTCCGGAATTTCTGCTTTGGCGTAAACGGGAAGTTTTGTATTCTTATCATAATCAAAAGAACCGTACGAAATCTCAATCAGAAAAATGACATCATCTGCAAATGGATGAACTTCCTTATAATCTTTGTTCCTTACAATACTCAGATCAGGAGAAAGTGCAGATTTCTTATCCAGAAATACAGGATTCTGTACTCTCAAAACTGCTCTTTTCTTCAATGCTTCAGACAGAAAACTCACCAAGGTATCAATGGAACTCGCATGTTTCGGTTCAAGAGAGGAGCTCGAATACAGTTCACCTTCCAGAAGTTCAGTACGTTCATCCGGTTTGACGATTCCTGATTTTTCCATTTTGATGTAGTCATCTAAACTGAAGAGTTTTTTTCTGACTTTTTCACTGCCTGCAGTACTGTCTTTTGCAGCTGGAACACTTTCTGAAATTTCTACAGGGGAAGAGAAGTTCAGTGTTAAATCTCGGATAAGTTTTTTCAGTTCCTTTGTGACTTCAGTATCCAGATTCTTAAAAGCGATTCCGACTCCGTCTTTATCCAGTCTGACAACAGTTCCTTTCAGATCAAAAGCTCTGTCCTTCAGCTGAAAATGAACTGAGACTTCCTCATGAAGCTGAAAGCCAGAATTCTGAAGATATACGAATACTCCGCTGTGACTGATATCTCTTGTAATGCAGTTTTTTCCATTGACCAAAGCATCATTTACGAGAGGAAGTCTCTGTCCGAATCTCCATCTGCTTTTATGAAGATCCATATAAGGAATGGAAATGTCTTTCTGCACCAGATTGATTACAATGAAAGTGAGAACAGCAGAATTGATCAGAGTGATAAAATCATAACTGTTCGGATGAATAATGAACATTACCAGATTGTAAATAACCAGTGCGCCTGAATAACTCATAAAAATTCTCCAGCCTACCTGGGTGACTGAAAGAAGTCCCAAGCCTACTATAAAAGGAGCTATAATCAGCACTGCATCTATATAAGTGAACAGATGAATATAGTCGAGACCTCTTCCAATATGAGCAGTGTGTTCAAATGTCAGAGAAAACGTATTCAAGAAGGGAATCAGCGTAAATACAACAAACCTGTATTCAGAAGGAATAAAGAGCTGACCCAGATTAATGAGGGGTATAATGAAAAACAGATACCCCGACGCAGTCATACTGAATGGCCGGACAATTTTTTTGTCCGGATCAGAGCTGTTAAGCAGACTTTTTAACATATAACCTCCTTATTCCGATTCCAATTCTCTCGGCTTGCGTCCTCTTTCCAATACCAGGTATAGAGAAGGAAGAATCAAGGCAGTGAGTATCAGACCCGAGGTGAGCCCACCTACGATTACAGTTGCGAGAGGTCTCTGAACATCAGAACCTACACCGCTTGCCAGAGTTGCCGGAATCAGTCCGAACAGAGCGAGCAGACTTGTCATCAGAAGCGGACGGAGCTGAATGATCGCTGCAGTTTCTACAGCCTGTTCCAGACTGAGCATCGGGTTGACAGCTCTGATCTGATTTACTCTCGAAACGAACAGTACACCGGCAATTGTCGCCACTCCGAAGAGTGAAATAAAGCCGATCCCTGCTGAAACATTAAAATAGTAATCTCTCATCAAAAGTCCTACTATTCCCCCAATGATGGAAAATGGGATACAGGACATTGCTGCAAGAACATGCCTCATATCCTTGTAAAGATAAAAAAGCACAAGGAAAATAATGGCTATTGTCAGAGGCAGAACAAAAGCCAGCTGCTTCGAAACCCTTGCCAGATTTTCATACTGACCGCCGTAAGTAATCACATAACCGTCAGGAAGTTTTATCGACTTGCTGATTTTTTCCTGAAGTTCCTTCACGAATCCTCCCTGATCCCGTCCTCGGATATTTGTTCTCACTGTAATGTTTCGTCTTCCTTCCTGCCGGAAAATCAGAGTCGGCCCTGAATCAAAATCAATCTTTGCGAGCTGAGACAGAGGAACTCTTTCGCCCTGCGGAGAAAGAACTGGGATATTTTTTACTGATTCCAGTGTCCATCTGTACTCTCTAGAAAAACGGACAACAATTCCGAATCTCATAAAACCTTCATACAAAGTACTGATTCTGTTTGCACCGATTGCGGCTTCCACCATCTGCTGAATTTCTTTTACATTGATTCCGTAACGAGCAGCAGCCTTTCGGTCAACAGTGATATTGAACTGAGCTGTTTCGTTTTCCTGCTCAATTCCATATTCACTTGCACCTTTCATCTTGGAAACAATTTCTAGAATTTCGTTTGCATATTTTCGTCCTACTTTCAGATCAGGGCCTCCCACAAGGACTGCCAAGTCTGCGATTACACCCGTCACCGCTTCGGAAAGGTTGTCCATGATCGGCTGCGAAAAATTCCATCGTATTGCCGGGAAATTCATTTCGAGTTCATCCCGCATTCGCAGAAGAAGCTGGTACTTTGTGATTTTTTCGGTCCAGGTTGCATAGTCTTTCAGATTCACCTGAATTTCCAGACGGTTTGGACCGAGAGGATCTGTTCCGTCATCATTTCTTCCGAGCTGTGAAAGAATGACTTTTACCTGTTCATTTTTTGCAATGATTTCTCTGATCCTCGGCAGGTCCTTGTTTGCCGCATGGATGGATACACCGACAGGATAGTATCCCCTGACATTGAATCCTCCCTCATCGAGTTCCGGGAGGAATTCTGAACCCAGATTCATTCCGCCTCCAATCATCACTATGCTTACTATCCCAAAACCGATAATAAGCGCTTTTTTGGACTGAGGGAGTATTTTCAGGATAATATTTTCATATTTGGTGACTATCCATTCATAAGCAGGGTTATGCCATTCAATATGCTCCAGACTGTCTCCTGATTCAAAATGTTTCCTGTATGTCATTGTCATCATCAGAGGCACAAGAGTCAGAGCAAGAATCATTGCTCCGAGAATTGCGAATGCCAGTGTGTAGGCCATCGGAGAAAACAGCCTTCCTTCAATTCTTGTAAATGTGAAGATTGGAAGATATGCCAGAATGATAATTGCGATGGAAAAAAATATTTCCCGTCCCACTTCTGCCGCAGAATGCACAGTGAATGCAATGATCCCTTGTGAACGTTCTTCCGGAGTGGAATGTTTGTACCGTCTCATGATGTTTTCCACCATTACGACTGCACCGTCTACAATGATTCCGAAGTCTATTGCACCGAGGGAAAGCAGGTTTGCAGAAATACCCGTGATTTTCAGCATTATGAATGCAAAGAGCATAGACATCGGAATTGTAACAGCCACAACGAGTGATGCTCTTACACTTCCGATGAAAAAGATCAGAACCAGAATTACAATGGAGATTCCTTCAAAAAGCGTCCTAGTGATTGTTCTGAGAGTGTAGTTGATGAGTTCAGAACGGTCGTAGGTAATCCTTAGTCTCGCTCCGTGTTCCTTCAGATGCACTTCGTTGATTTCCTCAATCTTGGCCTTGATCTTTTCTGCCATCTCTCCTGGATCACCCCATCTTCTGATGGCGATCATTCCCTGCACACCTTCATTCACATCAATTCGTTCCGGCACATCGGGCATATGCTGGAGGGTATATCCCAGAAAACCTGTAGGATAGGAAGGGTAGGTCTCTACAGAGCCTACATCCTTTATGAAGATAGGGATGCCGTTTACTTCCTTGATGAAGATATCCTTGATATGGTCTATTGTGCGGATGGCACCGATCCCTCTCACAGCAAATCCCTGTTCCCCTCTGGGGATAATATTTCCGCCAGTGTTCAGGTTGTTTTCCTGGACTGCATCAATGATATCGCTCATCTGAATTTTATAGCGGATCATTTTTTCAGGAGCAGTGATGATATGAAACTGTTTTACGTATCCTCCGAATGTAACGACGTCAGCCATCCCCTGAACAGACTTGAGTCTTGGAATGGCGATCCAGTCCTGAAGTGTTCTGAGGCTCATCGGAGTATGAAACGTATCGCCTACCGGCTCGATTACATATCGCAGAATCTCGCCCACAGGAGCACTCATAGGAGCAAGCGAAGGTTCAACTCCTTCCGGAATTTCTGCATCCCTCACCATTTCAAGAAGTCGGGTTCTGGCGAAATAGTCATCTGTTCCGTCCTGAAATACGAACTGAAAAACGACCAGTCCGTTGATTGTTCTCGATCTCCGGATGATGACTTTTGGAACTGCATTCAGGACCCTTTCGATCGGAAGGGTCACTCTCTGCTCCACTTCTTCAGCGGCCCGTCCCGGAAATTTTGCAATCAGTCTGACCTGTGTATCTGCAATGTCAGGGTAGGCTTCTTTTTTCAGATCAATCCATGACCAGACTCCCAAAATTACAATGAATACTCCCAGGAGAATTGTAGGGATCTTGTAGCGGATAGACGCTTCTATTATTTTAATTACATTCATAGTGCCTCAATCAGTAACCGAAACTTAAACCTTTCAGATGAATCGTGCCTTCTGTGACAACTTCCTCATCCGGAAATATTCCCTGAAGAATATTGATTTCCGTAAAACTGGCGTTCCCTGTGACTACATTTCTTCTTTCAAATTCAGAACCGTTTTTTCTGACAAATACGAATTCCTTTCCTTCCACTGTCATTACTGAAGTTGTAGGGAGGACAAAAGTGGAATTGCTGAGATCCCCGAATGCGACTCGTGCAAACATCCCAGGCAGAAGTTTTCCATCCTTGTTCGGCATGGACACTCTGACTTTGATTGTTCTTGTGCTTGGATCCACGTTGTCACCGATTGCCTCTGCCTTTCCCTGAAATTTTACATCCGGAAATGAGTTGAAAAACAGATCTACGACCTGACCTTTTTTGATGGAGTGAAGACTCGATTCAGGAACATCACAGATGAGCCAGACCATATTGGAGCGGACTGTGTCGAGTTCAGAAGGATTGAAACCGAGAGCCCTCAGTTTCCCCTCATTTTCAGCAAGAACTGCATGAGAATTTCCGACATCAGTTTCCACCTCAATGAGGTCTTTCTGAGTTGCGATCTGATTTTTATACATATCTCGGAGACGGTTCAGGTTTTTGCCTGATCTTGTATACGAAACCTTTGCCTGCATATACGCAGAATAAAGAGAAGTCACTTCAGGCGATTCAAAAAGAATGATCTTTTCACCGCCTCTCACTGATGTGGATATGCTCGCAATAATTCTCGCCGGAGCCGATACATTGACAAATCCATCCCCTGAAGCAACTTTTGCTGATTTGAATACCTTCAAAGCAGGACTTTCAGGATGAAATTTAATGATTTTTCCCCCTTCGAGAATCTCCGGTCTTTTAGGAATTTTGGGGGGCGGGGGAGTTGAGTTCTTGCATGTAATAAATGTCAGAAATACAATCAGAAAAATCACTGCAGGTGATTTTTCCTTGCGCATTAAACCGGATATGGAATCCATTGAAATTAAAGATGTCATATTTTATCTCCCTTTTTTATATACAGAGAATTTAAATCAGCAGGCAAAGCAGCGCTGCGGGAACTTCCTGTGCATCCATCCACTGGCTCAAGATGACAATCTGCAGTGTGTTCAGAAAAAGTATTCTGTTTTTGCATTAACATATAATGATAATTTGCCGGTTTCATCAGTTCCTCCCGAAATCAAACAGATAACCCATCTGCATCAGAAGCTGAGGATCTCTGTAACTTCCCTGTCCGAATCCCATTCCGAGCTGCAGAAAAAATCCCCCCACCAGAATATCGTATGTGAGTCCTACATACTGCTGATGGAAATTTGCATACTGTCTGGTTCTGTAACGATAGTCGAGAAAAAGTGCCAGATCAGGATTCTGCTGAGCGATATACGTTCTGATCAGAGTATCTGAAGCTGTGGCAGGGTCATGATTGTATCCGATGATCCCGTCTCTTTCATATTTGTTCTGTCCGCCCTGCTGAAGCTGAGGATTGAAAGGACGCATATGCATATTTCCGAAGACTGCAGAGATGCTGTGGGCAATTACAGGTGTTTTCCAGAACGAATATCCTATATCCCCCTGAATTCCGTTCCAGTGAGGACTGTAATTCATTCCGGATACACGGAGCACAAGATCCTTGAAATAGTATCCTGCTACAAAGTTTCCGCCGGAAGGAGATCCGATGCTTCCGCCCAGAACCCAGAAATTTCCGTTTCGGTCGTTGCTTTCCTTGACCGCCTTCTTGCTGTTAGTTTGAGCATCATAGCCGGTTTCAGGAGCTTTTTCTTTTTCAGCCCTTTCTTTTTCAATAACGGAAGCATTTTCTTCCATTATTTCCCTGTTTGTGATTTCTTTCTTTTCTTCTTTTGCCGGTTCACCTGTCTGCGAAAAAAGTGAAAAGACTGAGAAAAACATAATTAAAAATAATTTCATATTTCCCTTCCTCATTTATCGAGAGACTGAATGTCCAGAACACTTTTACCTATGCTGTAGTTGAGGTTTTCTATAGCATCAATTCTGTCCGTCTGTATCTTGATGATCTGAACAATACTGTTTCTGTATGTTTCAAAAAAATCCGCAAATTCTATGATTGTCAGATAGCGTTTTTCATAGTTTGAAATCATGAGTGCTGCCAGATTCTTATATTCTTCTGAAAATTTATCCTTGAAATTCTGATAGATCATATCTTTCTGAAGAACCTTGTTGTATACAATCTGAACTTCATTTCCTGCCTGAAGTTTTACATTCTGAAGTTCTGATCTTCTTGTAAGGATCGCTTTTTCAGATGCTTCAATATTACCCTGATTTCTGTCGAATATAGGCACATTCATCTGTGCTGTGATCCCCCAGTAGTTCGGATAAGCAGTTCCGTTTCTGTTGTACATCGGTCCGAAAGAAATATCCGGTATTGCATTTGCTTCCTGCAGTTTCAGATTTGCCTCTTCGAGTTTAAGTGCCTGAATTGCAATTTTCAGATCCGGCCTGTTCTCAAAGGCATCGTCGAGAAGTTTTGGAAGTTTTAATGATTTTATATCCAAATTGTCCACAATCGCCTTGTCCACTTTTGGAAAAAAGGAAACTTCCATATAATCAGGATTGTTCAGAAGAACCCTGAGAGATGCCTCTTTCTGATTTGTCTGAATCAGAATATCCGTTCTTTCATTTTCCAGTGCAAAAAGAAGAGCCTTGAGACGAAGAATTTCGGCAAGAAGAACTGCTCTTTTCTGATATGCCTTGTCCATCGAATTGACAGTTTTCTGCAGTGCTGCAATGCTGCTGTCATAAAAGTCCAGAGTCTGTCTGAGATAGTGCAGTGAGAAAAAACTGCTTCTGAGTTCATACTTCAGAGCCCGAAGCAGGTCATAAAACTGCTGTTCGCTGATCTTCGTATTGATCTCGGCTACATTTGTTCTCTTCTGAATTTTACCTCCCAGAAGGAAAAGCTGCTGGATCTGAACAGTCGTGTGACCGTTTCTTGTAGTATCAAAATATCTTTCTGTCCGATCATTGAATACATTCTGATCGAGAAAAATATTCGGATTTGCATAGAGTTTAGCCTGAATGATCAGTGCCTTCTTTGTATCGATATCAAATTTTGCTGCGAGAAGCCGCAGATTGTTTTTTCTGAACAAAGCCTCTGCATCTTTCAAAGTCAGATGCACTGCTTTTTTTTCGTCGCCTTTTGCCTGAGCTGTCCCTTGAGCAAAACTCAGACTGAATGCCGAGAGCAGAAGATAAATCAGTATAGAGTTAAAATTCATACAGATTCTTTCCTTTTTTCAATGTCTGTTCCTTTACTATATGGTTTTTTAGGCTGCAGTTAACTGCAGACAGATTTTCGAAAGAAGTCAGTACATGAGAATGTACACCTTTTTCTTTGATTTCCTGCATATGTGCAGGTAATTCATTTTTTTTTCAGACAGGGGGAGGAAGAGAGATTAATGTATGAAATAAAGTAGGATTGGAGAATAATATTGCTGTAAATACACGTTGAAACGGCATTTTTGTAGAAAGCGACATCAGAAAAGAGAATTTCTTTTCCAAAACAAGTTTCAGAAATGAATCCTGAGAAAGCCTTCTGTATTCAGGAAAGTAATCTGAAAACATCGTGAAGTCGATGTTTTCCATGACAGGGTGGACTGGACGTATGATCTCGTCCTGTTCCTCAAGTCTGTCATTCATCGGAGATAGACAAAGAAAAACAGAAAGAATGAATAAACTGATCAGTCTGAAGGTTCTCCGAAGCATTAAATAGTCACTTGATTACCAATGCATAAAATTTCCAGAAATTTTTATTCCTTTTCTGAAGAAAAGATGTCTAAGATAATTTTCACTGATTTTTCGAATCTTTCCTCGTAATTTCCACTGATAAGGACATATCTGCACTGATACTCCTTCAGTTTTTTCAGTAGTTCGTCTCTGAACTCAATTCTTCTGTCAGGGAAATCCCGGAGTCCGTCACTCACCCAGGGCACATCCGGTTCCAAGAGGATATGCAGATGATAGGTTCTTTTACGAATTTCCTCCTTCACAAAGTCCGGAGAGAATCCGTAGTACCATTCCGAATACATTTCTGTGATGATGAGATCCGTGTCGCAGATGAGAACTCTGTTCGCAGTCCGGGCGAGCCTGTCCTCGAGTTCTGCCTGACCTTTCCCGATGATTTCGAGATCCGATTTCTCCATCTCAGAACCCTTGTTTTCAAGATATACTCTTCCGTATTCAGGAACCCATTCTGTCTGAAAGTATTCTGCGAGTTTTCTGCAGAGAGTGGTCTTGCCTGTGGATTCACTTCCCGTAATCACGATTTTTTTCAGGAAATAGGGTCTTGCCGCAAGGGACAAAAAATCCCAGTATTTCATCGGATTTTTTCTGCACATTGTGCCTGAGATCGGGAAATTTTTCCGATCTATATCCGCCAGAATATGAATGCAGTCGAGCACCTCGGAAAGAGGGTTTCCGTAATCTTCCGATGTCAGTATACAGTCTATTTTTTCCGGATGATTTTTCATGATGACATTTTTCCAGATATTCCAGAAATTGAGATGTTCTTCCGGAACCTGAGGAAGATCCTCCGAAATATGAATGACTCTGCATTCGGGAAATGTGTCTTTTACCCAGAGATATCTCAATTCCCCCGGAATTATTTCTCTTTCCAGTGTGCATACAAGTACTGTCAGGGTTTCGCAGTTTTCCATTCCGCTTCTGATCAGATACTCATGACCCTTATGAAGAGGGTAAAATTTTCCTATAATTACGCCGTGTCTATGATTCTTCATTTTATAATTATTCCTCCTTGTAGCTATCCTCAGACTCTGATTTCCAACCAAGCTTACGCTTGGTTGGAAATCAGAGAGAGTCTGGAGTCCTGCCGGACAGGCCCAAACGGGTTTGCACCCCCATATGATACCCCGCGTATTACTAGCCAGTTCAGCGCCAATATCTGATAAAACCAATAGATTTTCAGTCAGCCTCTTAGAAATCTGATGCATAGGAAATCACTTTTCCGGAAACAGGGTGAGGGACAATATCCGAGGAAATATGAATCGGAAAATCTCCGAAGAGTTTTTCGAGATCGGATAATAGATCCTTTTCTGTCTGAGTGCCTCTCGGAAATGAAGAATGCAGTTTCAGATTAAGTCCGTCTTTTTTCTGAATGAGCTGATGCTGCACTACAGGATATTTACGGAATATTCTGGATATATCCACTGGATTGATCTTTGTTCCGTCGGAAGCAGTGAATATGACCGGCTTTCTTCCTTCAAAGTCTTCTATCCAGGCAGTCTTTTCTCCGCATTCGCAGTTTCCATGAAATATTTTTCCAAAGTCTCCTGTTCTGTATCTGAGAAGAGGGATGTACGGATTTCTTCCTCCCGTCACTGTGATTTCTCCGAATTCTCCGTCCTGCACAGGGTTCCCCTCTGAATCAATGACTTCCATATAAATATCGGAGGGAAGGATATGCATTCTTTCCGGATGCAGTGGGCAGGAGTAGGCGATGGGTCCTGTCTCGTTCATTGAATATAAATTAATGATCGGAGAATGAAAAATATTCTCGAGTTCCGTCTTAAGCTTCGGATTCAGATCGAGGGATGTGGAAATGAAACCCTTCGGTCTGTGGTGGAGTCCGAGATGAGTCAGTTCCTGAAATGAAACAGGATTACCTGTGAAAAATTCCGGCTGAAATTTATTTATGAAATTCGATCTGTCTTCTTCCTTTTTCCAAGATGCAGTATCCAGATTGATTTTTGCAAATCCTGATCCTGAAAGAATGGGCTGGACTGTGGAATAGACTGCAGTCTCCTTCTGGAATCCAAGCTGCATTGCAATCACTGTATCCTTGGACTGAACTGGAAAAACGGAATGTCTTTCCAGAACATAAAGAAGCATCGGACTGTAACATCCTACTGAGGCTGGATGATTCGGACACTGAATCACATGACCTGTAGTTCCGGAGGTAGGATTGACCACAAGCCTTTCTAATGAAATATCGTCCGGAACAATTTCATGAAGAGAGAGAGAAATATCTTCTCTCGACATTGGAAGAATTCTGTGAAAGTCTTTTTCCAGTCGGATCTGCTTCAGACGTTTTCTGAAATGAGGAGTAACCTTCTCTTTTTCTCTGATCCATTCCAGAATGGAATCATCGGGACAGGACATCATTCTTCTTTCTGAATGAAGTTTTTCTGAAAATTTTTCGATGAACTCTCTGTCTTGAAAGTTGATTCTGTCACCGCAGATATAATTCCAGTTCGGAGCAGAACTGTCATTCTGAAGTTCTGTATACAGTTTCAGATTTTCTTCCTCGATCAGAGGAATCCTTTCTCTCAGTTCATCGAGGAGCAAATTATTCTCCGGTCATTTTGGATGCAGCCTCTTCTGCGGCTTTTCTCGCGATGGCCTCTCTGAGTGCCTGTGCTTTTTTCATCACCTCTCTGCTCTCACGGATCACCTTGTCTCTTTCCACCGAATCAAGAGCGGCAAGTCTGTTCAGACTGTATTTTTCCGTTTCACCCTTGGGGAAATATCCCAGATGATGCAGGAGCAGTCTTACCAGTTCCTCGCGTCTTTCGGGGTTTCCTGCAAATTCATCTGCACTCACTGCTTTCGAATACGCAGGCAGAACTGAATTCAGAAACAGTGCAAAAAGTTCCCCCGTTTCCTGCTTATTTCTGAACCATTCAAAAAATAGAATATATGTGCACATAGAAGCGCATCTGGCCAGATTCTCATCCTTGTCGGAAGGAATCATATTCAGCATACTGTCATTGGGATATTTTCCAGTGAGAAAAAAATGCAGATCGCTGTACAGTGCCATGATTTCAGTGTCCGATCTGTAAGATCTGTCGCTCGAATAAAACTCCTTAGGGCAGTCCATCAGTCTGTCCAGAAGTTCAATCAGTTCAGGTCCTTCTTTCATTTTACAGCCTCCGTATATTTTTCCCTGGAAAATTCAAATGCAAATTTGACGAGACTTTCCCAGTCATTGACTCTGTGTATTTTATATCCCATTTTTGCAATCCTGTTCAGCTTTGCATTTTTTTCGGCTGGAGAATACAGATTCAGAACCATTGTTCCTCCGCCTCCTGCTTTTTTCAGTGATTCCTCTGTGATCTTGGCTCCGCCTCCGCCCTTTTCATCCTTGTCGAGAATTGTATCAATTCCTTCATCAGAGATATGAAGGAGATGAGCCTTTCTGTCGTGTTTATAGGATTCGAGGTACGTGTTTCTCAGAAGATTCAGAGGGAATGCAGTCGAGCCTCCGATGTAGCCGGTGACTACTTTCAGTATTTCCTTTTCATCCCGGATGAATCCCTTCGTAGTATGGTATTCACCTGTTCCGCTCCAGAGAGTTGCCTGAACACGGGCTCCGACCCGAAGGGCTGAAATGCAGATGATCGTTCCTGCCAATGCCAGATAGGATATATTGTATCCTGGATTCGGCATGGAACCGGAACAGTCCACATAGATGTCCAGATCCACAGGTTCCTTTGTCTTTTCTCGACCCGCATCCATTCCGAAGAAATCTTCCACAAGAGTGTATCCGGGAATAGGGACAGGACTCTTCAACGCAGACTGAAACCAGTTGATGTTTTCCACAGGAGAACTCACGTCCCAAAGATCAGTTCCCTCCATGATCGGTTCTCCTGCAAGTGCTATGTCCTTCACCGGAAAAGGCACAAGATAGGGGATGGCTCTTTCCTTATAATAACGGATTGTCAGATCTACTGCATCGTATTTGATTCCCATATCTGTGAGAATCTGACCGATTTCGAAAGGTTCTCTGAACTGACCGGATGAAGGCTGATTCTGATCGCCGGATTCGCCTGGTTTCGATTTTTTTTCATTTTCCATCAGAGGATGAGTGATTGAATCCTGCTCATCCGAGTCTATGTCCATGATTCCGTCCGGGATCTCTGCACCTGCACCTGCTCCCTTCGTGTCCATCAGAACATGGGAATTCTTCATGCACATTCCGGCCTTGTTTTCGACCAGATAATTATAACATATAGCAGCAAATTTCCCTGCTCCGAAAAGCCAGTCCTCTGCATAACTTCTGATGATCCTGTTGCTGAGCTGTGCATCCGCCTCAATCGTCTTTTCAGTGATACCGAACGCCAGGGTTTCGCTTTCCAGAGCCCAGAGTATTTCATAAGTTCTCATATAAAGCTGCCAGAGACTGTCCTGTTTCTTCTGGTTGAGTTTTTTATAGATCTCTTCCATCCGGAGTCCGTGATTCTGCTTCAGCCTGTTGTTGATCAGAAGATCAGAATACAGATTGGAAATAAAAGGTGCATGATGTTTCTGATCTGCAAGTGCCTTTCCCACACGTCCGAGCATTCTTCCGTGTCCTGTCAGATCTCCAGGACAGTACACATGATGACCGATTTCATGACCTAAAATCTCCATAGGAAAATCTTCCAGTCCGTAATGAAATATAAGTTTTGTATTGATGACTACCTTGTGTTCATCCAGAAGAATCATTGCAAGTGTGTCACTGTAATCATCCAGTGTCTTGTTTTTTTTCTTCTGAGAGCCGGAATTCGCTTTTGGGGTAAAGAAAAAAGGGTCTTTCAGTTTGGTGAACCTGCTCCAAAGTGCAAGTGCATCCTCCCATTTTGAATTCCATTTTTCGATGAGTTCAGATTCAGTCATTTTAGGCATATTTTTTTACGCCTGCGATCAGAAGTGAAAAACTGTAAGCAGAAAAGAAAACTGCAGTATCCTCTGAGCATGTCATTCCAGTCCGGCTCATCGGGAAATCAGGGATTTCTGCCGAAATACCGTCACAGGAAATTGTACCGTTCCTCCATTGGAAACGGCCTGAAGCGGAAGGAGAGGAAGGCACTTTTTCCGACGGCTCAATCACAGTTCCGAATATATCCGAAAAGAGACGGAAATAGTTTTCACCGTCATATATATATATTGTATCCTGATGAATGAAGGGAACCGGATTTCCTGTAAATTTCCCGCCTTCGAGTCCTTTTGCTCTTCCGAATCTCTGAAAGACTATTTCTTTTTTGGCGGTTTTCCCAAAAGCAGAAGGATGATTCCAGGGGCTTTCCGAGAGAAATTCAGAAAAGCTTCTTTTTTCATGATCAGAGCATGAAAACCCGAATATGAGGTTAAAACACTCGTCTGAAAGTTCGGGGATTTTTTCAATTGCAGATTCTCTTGCATTTGCAAGTCCGAGAGTCCATGCAAGAACCAGTCCAGCATTTTTTTTATTCTCTTTCGAAGACTTCATTACAGCAATTTTTTTCCAAGTCTCTGTCCATTGTTCTGCAGGATAATCGTACAGTGAGGTCAGATTGACGAGCGAATTTAAACTCAGAGCCAGGATTTCCCTCAGGTTTTCTGTTTCCGTCCGGATCAGCGAGGAATAAATGCTGTTGAAAAGTTCTCTGACTTCTCCGCCGGAAGATTTATTCTGAAACACCCTTTTGGAGCATAGTTCGAGCAGAAAATCATACATATCCAGAAATGTCTGTTCTGAACCGATCCGGTTCCAATCCTCTGAATGGATCAGAAAAAAATCTTCCAGGAATCCGTTGAATTCTGATTCAGACAGGGATCTTTGGATATGCCTGGTCTGCAGAAATTTCTGGTTCAGAAGATCCCTGTTTTTGGCAAAAGTATTTTTCAGGAATTCTTCCATTTTACCCATTCTCTGTAATTGGTATATCTCTGATGCAGATACTTGAGCTTCAGTATGTCGTCAAACTGATGACCGTAAAGTTTTTTAGTTTTCGACCATTCCATCATGAGTTTTTCTATACCCTGCATTCTTTTTTCACATTCCTGCAGAGAGACTCCTTCCAGTCCTTTTTCGAATTCAGCCTCAAGTGCAAAAAGAGGATCCTTAGTATCCAGTCCAAGCCTGTCATATTCCGCACAGGAAAGATCAAAAAGTTTCCGTATCCAGCTCACCTTGTCCGTCTTGTAGACCTGATTTCCGGGAGTTTCAAAAAAAGGAGACACCTGATTCTGCACCAGCTTGTCATGAAGAACAAACGGAAGAATATGCCTTACATCTTCAAACTGCACTTCTGCATTTCCTCTGAAATAGGCAAGTGCTTTCATATAAGAAAGACAGGTCATCAGTGATCTGACGGAAAGGCCGTTTTTGGTCTGTGAACCCAGATCCTTCGTTTTGTCTTTTCCTGTTTCGAGAGTGGAGACTGC
>JBPOJG010000275.1:0-11527 GCA_052033835.1 Spirochaetota bacterium | reverse complement strand
GAAAGACGTGAAGTGCAGATTTCGTCTGAACATGAGGGACTGATTGAAATTGCAGAAGGACTCGAGGAAAATGAAGAGACTGTGATTTCAAATGTATTTCTTCTCAAGGGACTTTCTTTCGGGATCTGAATGAATCTGTTTACTTACTTTCAGAACAGACCTTCTCTCGGAGTGCTTGTGATGACCGTTGTCACAGTTCTCGGTATTTTATCCTGGAACGGAAACAAGGTGACAGCATATCCTGATCTTAGCGATACTGATGCCACTGTAATTGTAAGAGCTCCCGGACTGTCTGCAGAGGAAGTGGAAATGCAGATCACAATTCCGATTGAAAGAGCGATGGATTCCATCTCCGGAGTGATTTCCAAAAGATCCAGAAGCGGTTATGGGCTTGCAGTGATCCGTCTGATATTTGAGGAAGATGCAAATATTCTGGATATGAGAGGACTGGTATTCGAACAGATTGAAAAACTGAAACTTCCTGCGGGTTCTGACTATGTACTCGGACCACTGACATCATCAATCGGTGAAATATATAAGTATGTTCTGGATGCTCCTGACAGTGTATCTCTGACAGAACAGAGGGAAATTCAGGACTATATCATTATACCCGCCCTGCTTAAAATAAGAGGAATCGTAGAAGTTTCCAACTTCGGCGGACTGATGCGTCAGTACCAGGTGATTGTCAATCCTGTTCAGCTGGAAAAATACGGGATAAGCACCGCAAGCATTGAGGAGGCGATCAGAGCCAATAACGAAAATGCAGACGGCGGAAATATGAGCATAGGTTCATCTCAATTGAACATTACCAGTGCCGGACGAATCACAAAGAAAGAAGACATAGAAAATATCATTGTAGAAAACAGAAAGGGAATACCAATTCTCATCAAGGACATTGCATCGGTGGAACTGGGAGAATACCCGCCTACAGGACTTTTGGGATATTATGACAGAACAGATGAAAAGGATGTCAGTAACGGAATTCAGGGAACAGTGCTTCTCCGAAAATTTGAATATGCTCATGCGACAATTGCAGAACTGGAAAAACTGATCTCTGAACTCAACAGGGAACTTCCCAAGGGAGTAAAAATCAGAAAAATGTACAGCAGAGATGATTATTTAAGTTCAGTCAGAATGACTTTCTACAGAAACTTTATTCTCTCTCAGTTTGTTCTGTATGCACTGGTATTTCTTTTTTTCAGAGCATGGAAAAAGATTGTTCTCTTTTCCTACTCAGTCCTTTTTTCCTACTGCTTTTATCTTCTGATGTGCAATCTCCCCGGTATGACTGTGGATCTTCTTTCTCTTCAGACATTTCCGCCTGCACTCTGCATCCTTCCTTCTCTTGTATTCATTCTTTCAGGAAAAAAAGAATACTATCATTCCAGAAATGAAATGATTCTGCTCGGTGTTATTTTCTTTACTGCGTGTTTTTTTATGTTTCAGTTTGACCGAATTGAAGGACATCTGTTTGATCATTTCGGAAGAGTTTATGCCATTCTTCTTTTAGGTTCTCTTCTCTACGGATTTTTCATCCTGCCCTCTCTTTCCGGTCTGAAATTCTTTCATGACAAGGACAGTTCTCTTGAAACGGAGATTATTCTTTCAGGTGTTTCCTGGTACAACAAGGCAATGGATTTTCTTTCCGGGAAAAAAGTCACCGTTCTGATCGTTTCATTTATATGTATTATGATAATATCATCGTTTTCATTTTTGAAAGGACGGAATTTCTTCCCTGCTCTGAATGAGGGAAGTCTCTGGATCAGGGTGTTTCTTTCTCCCGGAATTTCTCTTGAGGCCGCCAAGATTTATCCGGAGAAAATCAGGGAAAATATTGCATCAATTCCTGACGTTGAACAGATAGTGACTCAGCTCGGAAGGAATGACAATGGTACGGATCCTTACGGATTCAACAGAATGGAAATTTTTGTAAATCTGAAAAGAAGCGTATTTACAGACTCATCAAAAATATCTGATCAGATCAGCGAAATTCTGAAAACCAATTTTCCCGGAATGGCATTCAGCATAACTCAGCCGATCAGGGATACACTGATGGAAAATGCATCCGGAACCTCAGCTGATATCGCAATCGACATTTATGCAAAGACAGGCATAGACAGAAAATTTGCAGAAGACACACTCGAAGCAGTCAGAGAGCACAAGGAACTCGAAGAAACATACATCGAACAGGAAGGCAGACAGTCCGTTGTAAAAATTCGGATCAACAGAGAAGAGTCTGCAAGGCTTGGGATCAATGTGAGCGACATCAATGATGTACTGAAAACAGCAATTGCCGGAGTGCCGATTTCCTATCTTTATGAAGATGAAAAGAAATTCAATATTGTAATGAAATATACAAAAGAGATCAGGAGCACGACGGAGGCTCTCGGGAAAATACTGATTCCGGGAAAATCAGGACAGAGGATACCTCTTCAGAGAATTGCAGACATCAGACTTGAAGAAGGAGAATCAGTCATTTACAGAGAGAACGGAGAAAGACTATACACAGTCAGAGCTACTCTGAAAACAAGAAATATAAGTTTTATTACAGAAAAACTGACTGCCAAGATAAGGGAAAAACACGGAGACAAGTCCAGATACTTCAATGCAGGCGGGCAGTACGGAAACCTGAAAAGACTGGAATCAAAACTGGCAGAGACAATTCCCCTTCTCTTTATGGTGCTTTTCATTGTTCTTCTGGTCATCTACCAGATGAATCTAAGGTATGTAATTCTGATTTTTGCAGGTTCCATTTTTTCAGTTTCAGGGAGCGGAATTACCCTTCTTCTTTTCGGTTCAAACTGGGATACTTCCTCCTATGCAGGCCTGATTCTTTCTTCCGGACTCGGCATGTTTCTTCCCATACTTGTCATGAACACTCTGATGGAAGCCTCAGGACATAATATGGATAATTATCTCATAATTAAATTAAATATATTTGAGAATATAAGAATTTATACATATTTCGGATCAGTATCTGTTTCCATCCTGTCAGTATTCCTTTTCGGTGCAGGTCCGGGAGCAGATTTTGCATCTTCTCTGCTTGCAGTGATTTTCGGATGTTTTGTATTTTCTGTTGCATACAGCTCAGTATTTCTGCCGCTTCTGTATGTATATACTGACCCTGCAGAATTTCATATTCCATGGAGAGAATATCTTGATAAAATCAGCAGTAAAATTCATCGTTAGTCTGACATTGCTGTTTCCCGTTTCTGCAGATGAACTGAACGGAAATCTGGATATATGGGCTGTTATGGAGATTGCAAGAAAACAGAATCCGAAACTTCTGGCAGAAAGGATGACTGTGAAAAAAGCAGTCGGAGACGTGGTCAGTTCCAGACTGTATCCAAATCCTGTTTTCAACAATCAGCTTATTGTAAGTCCAAGCAATGATCCCGGAACATCCAGATTTGCACCTCAGAATACTCAAGGCTATTTTCAGATTTCGCAGCCGATTCCTGTTGCAGGCCAGAGGACATTTGCAATCGAAAGAGCTCTCAAGTCTCTCGAGGCTGAGCAGAAAAATGTGGAAGAGTTTGAAAGGAATGTTCTGTATATCACTGCATCCAAATGGATGGATGTCTGGTTTACACTCGAAAGACTGAGTGTGATCAGAAGGACTGCAGACTTTTCCAAAGAACTTCTGAAAGTAAATGAACTTAGAATGAAAAATCAGGTCATCACTCAGGCAGAATATTTCCGTACATTGAACCTCGTGGAAACTTATGAAACCACTCTGATCTCAGCAGAACAGGAATACAAAAACGAAAGAAGAAATCTCAGGGCACTTTTGGGATACGAACAGGGTGACTTCACAATTGATTCAAAGGAACTGCCTGCCCTGCCCGATCAGGAAATCAATTCAGCCGACCTGAAGAAAAAATCATTTGATCTGCGTCCTGACTATCAGTACCGAATCAGCTCTGAGTCTGTCGCAAAGGCAAATATCCGTCTTCAGAATGCAAGAGCCTACCCAATGCCGGAATTTGGATTTGTAGCCAATCCTCAGAATGGAAGAGATTTCTATGGAACTTATATCAACATCCCGATTCCGGTGAACAACAGAAATCAGGGAGAAATACTGCAGGCAAAAGCTGATCTGGAAAGAGCAGAACATCTGACTGACGGACTGAAGAAGACGATTCTGGCAGAAGTGGACAATTCCATAGAGTCATTTTCTACAGCAAAAATTAATTATAAAAGAACACAGAAAATTTTTGAGACATCGGAAAAAATTCTTCGTACAGTAAGATACGGGTATGTGAAAGGAGGAACTCAGATCATCGATTATCTCGACGCACAGAGAAACTGGTTTGATGCTCAGAACAGACTTTTGGAGGCGAAGTTCATTCTTCAGAAAACATATCTGGATGTTCTTTACAGTTCAGGGAAAATATTAGACTGGAAAAAGCCCTTTACTGGGGACAGGAAATAAGATATAAATGAGAGAAGTATAATGATAACGTTCTGTCAGTCGGCGAAAAATGCTTCCTCTGCAGAAAGGATCATTCCTGTTTTTGCATCGATCAGTCTTGCGTTGATGTCAAAACCGGACGCAGCAGCCGGAGTCACAACTCCTGCAACAACGGCATCTACTGAAAGAAGTTCGCCAATTTTTTTTACATAGTTCAGATCAGGACTGGAGCTGAGATCAATGGAATGCTCTTTCAGTTTTTTGGAAAAAAGAACCCTGTCGAGCACTGTAAAGTTTTTCTGTTTTACAAGTTCAGTCGTCAGTTTTTCCGCAAACATATTTCCCATTTTATGATCCCTGCCTTCCGAGTTCAGAAAAGTCAGTACAATGAGTTTTCTTTCTTTCCCGTCTGAGGCAAGTGTGTCTGCAATTTTTGCGAAAGTGCTTCTGGGAGCGGAGTCAATGAATACAGTCTGTTTTTCTCTTCCGAATCCGAAACTAGGCAGCTGACATTGGACTGAAATCAGTAATGAAAAAATACTGATAACATATTTCATTTTACGTCTCGGATCTGTATCGTTTCCACCCTGTCACTGCCTGCAATGATGTCTGACAGAATGACAACTCTGTCCCCGGTCTGAAGCATCCCGTTTCTTTTGATGATTTCAATTGCATTGGCAATCGTCTTTTCGGGATCACTTGAAAAATCAACTCTGTAAGGAAGTATTCCTCTGTTCAGCCAGAGTTTTCTTCTGACTGAAGTCATATTTGTAAATGCGTGAATGACAGGATATTGCGGATGAAATGAGGCCAGATTCATTGCAGTGTTTCCTCTTCTGGTAATTACAATCACTGCCGGAACCTTCATTGCGTCCGCAAGACTTGCAGCAGACTTTGCCAGTTCCTCTTTCTGGTTTTTAGGAATTTTTTCCTTTACATACCCTACTCCGCCCCCCGAGTTCTCCACCCGAAGTGCAATCTTATGAAGCATTTCCACGCATCTTACCGGAAACTTTCCGGCTGCAGTTTCTCCTGAAAGCATGATTGCATCTGCTTCTTCAAAGACTGCATTTGCAACATCAGTCACCTCGGCCCTTGTCGGAGAAGGTGCAGTAATCATACTTTCCAGAAGATGAGTCGCTACAATCACAGGTTTGCCCTGACTTGCACATTCTTTGATGATTTTTCTCTGCAGAATAGGAAGCTCTTCTATTTCCACTTCCACTCCCAGATCACCCCTTGCAATCATAATGCCGTCTGATACTTCTATAATGTGTTTATAATTACGAACCGCTTCCTGATCTTCAATCTTTGCGATGACTTTTGCGTGACCGTCATGTTCTTCGATCAGTTTCTTCAATGCAAGAACATCATCTGCACTTCTCACAAAGGAAAGTGCAATAAAATCTATATCATTTTCCAGACCGAAAAGAATATCTTTTGTATCCTTCTGAGTAATGGAAGGAAGATTGACCCTGATCCCCGGCAGATTGATATGTTTTCTGCTTCCCAGTTTCCCCCCGTCGAGAACCCTGCAGATCAGTTCCTTTTCCTTTTTTTCAAGAACAACAAGATTAATGAGTCCATTGTCCACAGTTACTTTATCGCCGACTTTCAAATCATTGATAATGTCAGTGTAATTTACAAATACAGATTTTGCCTCTGCCTCAATCAGACCCGGAATGATATGAAATGTAAATATCTCTCCTACTTTCAGATCCAGTTCTGTATGAATCTCGCCAGTTCTGATTTCGGGACCCTGAGTATCAAGAAGTGTTGCAATTGGAAATTTCAGTTTCTTGTTCAGATTTCTGATCTTCTGAATGATGCCTCCGTGAAACTTATGGTCACCGTGAGACATATTCATTCTTGCAATATTCATTCCTGCTTCTGCAAGCTGCTGGATCATTTCAGAATTTGCAGTGGCCGGTCCGATTGTACATATAATTTTGGTCTTTCTAAACTTGTCCGGAGTTGTATGCATATTAAATCTTGCCGATGACTCTGTTCAGGAATTCTTCACAGGAATTCCAGAAGTCGAACCTGTCCTGATCCGGTGTAACGTTTGATCTTTCCTCATCGGTAACTTTCATTGCCTTTTCGAGAAGTGCCTTTCCTTTTCTTTTCACATAGGATTTGGAAACTAGAATCGGCCATTTGTGTCTGGTGCCTCCGCCCGAAACGGACTTCACCTGAAACGAAAGAATTTCCTTTGAGAAATGTTTCTTGAGCATGGAAAGCAGTTCTTCCTCAGCGATTTCACCGCCAAGCTCCTTCACCAGATATTCTCTGTCAGGGCGAAGATTCTGATCCCAGGCAGTGTCGAGAATGGAAATGACTGCCTTCTGGACTTCCTTGACTCTTTTTTCTGCTTCAAAATCAAGAGCCGTTACCTGGGTTTCCGTAGCAGAGGTTTCTCCGAGCAGGGCTTTTGCCGTTGCAGTAATCGGATTTTCCTTTCCCTGCCCGCGCATTCTCTCATCTACAATACGTGCTTTTTCCTTTGCAATATCCTTTGCCTTTGCCTCGGCAATTCTTTTCTTCTGCTCCGCTTCTTTCTGAGCCCTGATCAGTTCTGCCTCTCTCTGAGTGACGTAGATATTGCCGAGAAGCATTCTCCACATTCTGGTAAAAAAAGGAAGGTAACGGAAAAGGCTTGCAGTTTCAGCGCTGATAAATTCCTGCTTTTTTGCGTTGTCTACAAAGTTTGTAACATTCATTCTGGCAAGAATTCTGAGCTCAGAATCATTTTCAGATACTTCGTAAAGTTTCTTAGCATTTTCCAGTGCTATGGGAATTGAGGATTTGTGAAGTATGAAGTCAAAAAGACGACTGCCGTCATTGTATTCTGTATGCAATACACTCTCATGAGAATATAATTGAGGAATGAGTTCCTTCGGAAAAGGCTGTCCATCCAGACGGATCGTTGCGACGTCAGTCAGTCTTGCCTGGCTTTCCAGAAGTTTTACGACTTCCTGCACCTTGTCTTTGAGTTCTTTTTTGGCCTGCTCGTCCTTGTAGGCATCATAATATCCGCTCAGAATAGAAAGTTCTTCCACTACAACTTTCTGATCCCCGTAAGAATCATCCATATAATGCAGAAGGGTTGCTGTCAATTTGTTGATATTCTTCAGTTCATCCTCACCGACTTCCGAAATCACGCCAATTTTCTGAAATGCAGGGATCACATATCTTTTCAGATAAGTGATATAAATTTCAATTCTTTCAAAGATTTCTTCTTTTGTATTGTAAAGAAAGATGGATTTATTGCTGGATTTTGGAGCTGCCTCATTTCTGAAAAACAGAAGCACCTTGTCATCCACCAGTTTTTTCAAAATCGGCTTCAGATGAAGATTGACTGTGGAATCCTTCAATACCTTGTTTGTATCATAAGGGCAGTTGAAAAGAGTTCCGATGTCTGCGGACGCATAAGTATCACTGAGTTTGTTTTCATTGATCTTTGCATACAGATAATCACGGAACTTATCGCCTTTCCAGGCGACTCGATTGGCGGCTATTCCCTTCTTAATCGCAGCGACACTTGCCTCATTGCAGCTGTTTACGTATCTCTGAGCAGATCCTGCATCCAGGCTCGGAGGTCTTGCAAATACAGTATTTCGTTTCAGGATGGCCGAAACTGTCTCCGATTTGTTCTGATTGCTCGGATCAAACTCTACAGTAGTGATTTTTTTTACCATCGGAGTCGGACCCTTGAAGCAGAGTTCCTGAATAAATCCCTCCACCTTTTCCCGTTCGAGTCCAATCTCTCTGGCAAGCTGATCTATATTCGGCAACGCCTTGTTTGCAAGGTATTTATCAGTCCACTCTGAAATTGACGTGAACAGTTTGAATATCCCCTTGTTCTGGAAATCTCTCGATTCCATAGACTGCACACTCTGCATAGAAGGTGCGTATTCCAAAACACGGTAAAATTGCGAAATAGGATCAGACACGTATCACTCCCCGTTACTTTAAGTTCAAATAGCCTTTTTTATAAATCAGCTCTGCATTCAGTACGGCAGCACCTGCAGCGCCTCGGATTGTATTGTGACTGAGAACTACATATTTCCAGTCAAAAAGAGGATCCGGTCTCAGTCTTCCCACTGTGGTCGTCATCCCGTGTCCTGAATTCAAATCAATCCTAGGTTGAGGTCTATCAGCCTCGTCTCTATAGTCAATTACTTTCTTGGGTGCAGAAGGCAAGTTTAATTTCTGAGGTTCCCCGCTGAATTCCGCCCAGGCCTTTTTGATTTCTTCCTCTGAGGCTTTTTTCTTCAGTTTAATCGAGACACATACTGTATGTGCATCTATGACAGGGACCCTGTTGCAGTGAGCAGAAGTTCTGAATTCTGCATCCACAATCTCTCCGCCCTTGACCAAACCGAGACATTTCTGAGGTTCTGTCTCTACTTTGTCCTCTTCGCCACTGATGTACGGAATGACATTGCCCAGAATATCCATCGAAGGGACTCCGGGATATCCCGCACCTGAGACTGCCTGCATCGAAACAGTAAACATGGATTCGATTCCGAACTTGTCAAAAAGAGGCTTCAGTGTGATGGTCACACCCATAATAGTACAGTTTGAGTTTGTGATGATTTTTCCAGGAGTCTTCTGAAACTGAAGCACTTCCAGATGTTCCGGATTGACTTCCGCAGAAAGTATCGGCACATCCTTGTCCATCCTGTGATTTTTTGCATTTGAGATGACCATTACTCCGGCAGCCGCATATTCTTTTTCGATCGTGCCGGCAACATCACTGTCCAGACCGGAAAAAACCAGATCGACTCCGGGTGTTTCGGCAGGACTGCATTTCGTAATCTTCATTTTTCGGGCATACTCAGGGATGGAAGGAGACACCTTCCATCTGGACTTCATCACTTCTTCATACGTATTTCCAGCGCTCTTATCCGACGCGCCTAAATAGGAAACTTCAAAGAATTCATGATTTTCCAGAAGCTCAATGAACCTTTGTCCTACTGAACCAGTTGCACCCAAAACAGCTACTTTGGCTTTTCTCATCTTTTCTCCAGACCCGGGACTTGTATGGAAGACAGCCGAGAGTTTTCACCGTCCGGCGGTAAAAACCGTATCGAGGCATCTGTTCACACGACCCCAAAAATTTATTTATGCAGATCCGGTAAACACCGAACTGCGTTCATTATATAATTTCCCTAGTATATTGGTCTATGTCCATATTCAAAACTGAGGGGATTTCGGTAAACGAAAACATTTCTGGAGCAAATGAAATGCTCATACTCTACAGTATGCTTTCATTTCGATTAAATGCAAGAATTTTTCCATCGGGCAATCATTGCCTGTAGAGAACTGAGATTGATTCAGTCGGTCAAAGTGCCGACTGAATCAATTGCAGAAAGGCAAATTACTTCAGTGAGACCCGGATGAGAAGCACCTTCTTGGCAGAACTTTCTCTTTTGGATTTCAGAAGGTATTCCTTAGTCGGTGTTGCCACCTTGTGAGCAGAATACACTCCCACCATTTCCAGCCTGAACCTCCCCCCCAGATACCCTTCCAGGAACATTGCATATTCCCTGGGAGTGATCACAAGTCGGCTACCTTCTTTTTTCAGCACCTCCGCGAACTTGTCCGTATCAGCAATATTCTTAATTGTCCTGTCCGAATAAAATTCATAAGAACGCTTAGAAAAAGGCAGACCGAAACTGTAAAAACCTTCTTTTCCAGGTTCGAGTTCCTGCAGTTTTTTCCCGATCTCCTTCGATGGCTGGTATTTCAGAAGTCCGGGATAAATCTCCGCTCCTGCAAGAGCAAAAATCAGTGCTCCCGGAAGAAAAAGTGCTGTCAGAAATACATTTTCCTTTTTCAGTAAAAAATATCCTGCCAGATATAAAATAATGATTCCATAATATACCGGACCGGCATCAATTACGAAAATCGGAACAGCGACGGCGGCGAGAAGGAAAAGTATCTGAGGAAAAAAATAGAACCATTCCCCCCGGAAGGAAAACTCTTCTTGAGAAATCTTTTCGATGAATTTGGATGCATAGATGATTCCGCCAGGAAGCACCCAGTAGACATACTGAGGGAGCTGGTATCTCGAAAAACCGATGAGAAAAAGATACACAAACACCCAGAAATACAGAACATAGTCCCCTTCAGGATTTCCTTTGGAAAAATTCTGAACTGTCTTCAGGCGAAATCCTTCCCAGTTTCTGCTTAAAAAATCCCAGCCTTCTCTCCACGCACATACGGCGAGAAATACGGATACAGTTGCGAGTCCCCAGAGAAAGCTGCTGTAAAAATACATAGGATCAAGCTTCTGATTGTACATTTTTTTATAAAATCTTCCGAAGGACTGCAGCCAGAGAAAGAAGTATGGTCCGAAACTTCCGAACTCTTCATGGAGAACAAGGGACCATAAAAGAGGCGGAACTGCGGAAATCAGTATTCCGGGCAGAATTTTCATTTCCAGAAGTCTTTTCCAGTCTCTTCTGTAAAGGATGTCCCCTCCTATCGAGATGGCTGGGATTACTGCAGAGATTGGACCTTTTGTAATGAATCCGATTCCAATCCATAAGTACATTAGATAATAGTAGTTCTTATTTTTCTTGACTCCCAGATAATAGGCATGATGGGCAAATACAATGTACATGCAGAGATAGATGTCGATGATCGGATTGAGAACTATCCCGAAAAGTCCGGGTATCGAAAGATAGGAAAGTCCTGCGATGACTGCCCTGTTTCTGTTTTCCGATATAAGTTCTGTCAGACGGAACACAGAATAAGCTCCTGCGAGAAGTGCAAGAACTGCAGTCAGACGGAAACTCCATGCAGAAACTCCGAAAACTTTGAACGAGGCTGCGATTGTCCAGAAAGTCATGATCGGCTTGTCCAGATACTTTCTGCCGTGATCTCTCAGATGAATGAAATCATTTCCCCGGATCATTTCTCTTGCGATTTCTCCGTACTGAGCGGTGTCAATGTCGATAAGATCCACCGGCAGAGAGAGCAGATATGGAAGAATCAGTAAAGGAAGAAGTATGTAAAGAAAACGTTTCTGGATCATTCGAAAAGCCCCGATGTCACAGCACATTTAAAAAACTTTTCGCAGGAATCTCGATTTTCCTCATAACA
>JBPOJG010000181.1:0-10806 GCA_052033835.1 Spirochaetota bacterium | reverse complement strand
TTCTCTGATTTCCGGGTTCAGAGTTTTATAGAATTGATTAAAACCGAAATATTTTACATCCCATTTTTGGATAATTTCCCAATTGTATTTCAACAGTCGCATTGAAAATATTGGATCATCTTCACCTCGAGCATCAGGCAAGGGCGGTAAAATATGGAGGTTTGCTAATAGACTCTGCCTTTGAACCATTGACCGAATGTAAATTTATTATCATTTAAATTCCAATGAATGAGTTGAGTCCATTTACTTGGACATCTCCTAAAAATAACAGCAACCGGTTCATCAGCTGCAATTATAAAGTGAATTCTCGGGTATATAATTCTATTCATATGATGCCTAAGTTCCGATTTTTTTGTCGGTACTGTTATTTAGGTTCAAAGAATGCTTTGAATTTCCGGTGAATTTCCTCTGCTTTTGCTGCGGCCTTAGATGCAAAATCATGATCCTTTCCTGCAAATATAATGCTTCTTGAGGAATTGATGAGTGCCAGTCTTCCTGCTTTAGGAAGAATTTCCTCAAGACTTCCGCCTTGTTCGCCGAATCCGGGGATCAGAAGAGGGAGATGAGAAAATTCAGAGTGAATTTCTCCGATTTCTTCCGGATGAGTCCCGCCAGTCACAAGTCCAAGCTGCTCGGGATAAATTTTTTCCAAATCGGAAATCATTTCCGCCGTTTTCTTGTACAGCGGAGTTCCTTCTGTTTTCAGTCTCTGCAGATCAGCAGAGCCCGGGTTGGAAGTAAGGCAGAGCGCAAACAGATGAGCGTCTTTAAATTTCAGAAACGGCTCCAGGCTGTCTTTGCCCATATAGGGAGAAACAGTAAGTGAATCAGTCTTTAATGTGTCGAAAAAATACTCAGCATATTCTTTTGCTGTATTGCCCAGATCACCTCTTTTGGCATCCGCGACAATGAGATGGTCAGGATATTTTTTTTTAATGAAATTTAATGTTTCTTCAAACTGTCTGATCCCTTCATGACCGAATGACTCAAAGAATGCTATGTTCGGCTTGAATGCAATACAGTATGGAGCTGATGCTTCCACGATCTCGCAGCAGAACCTGCTTAAGAACGATTTCTCCTTTTTAAGATGTTCCGGGATTCTGTTTCTGTCAGGATCAAGTCCGACGCAAAGTAGAGTTCTTCTGTTTCTGGAATATTCTTTCAGTCTCTGCACAAAACTCATACACGGCTTCCAAATATAAAATTCTCTATCATTTTCATTCCACCCTCCGTAGCAAAGGATTCAGGATGAAACTGTATCCCCTCTATCGGATATTTTTTATGTCTGATACCCATCAGTTCACCGTCATTTTCTTTTGACTCGACTCTTGCCGATTTTTCAAAAAAATCAGGAAGACTTTCATCATCCACAATCAGAGAATGATATCTCATAATTTCTATCTGCTGAGGAAGGCCGGAAAATACCCCTTTCCCGTCATGAGAGATTCTGTCCGTTTTTCCATGTTTGGGGATTTTTGCACGGACAACCTTGCCTCCGAAATAGTGAGCAATTCCCTGCATTCCGAGACAGACTCCTAAAACGGGAGTCTTTCTGCCAAGTTCAAGAATTACTTTGGAGCAGACACCGAAATATTCTATATCTTTCGGATCACCCGGGCCGGGAGAAATCACTATCCTGTCATACTTCCTGTCAGCAATTTCATCGAGACTCAGTTCATCATTTCGCACAACATCCAGAGTGAAGGAAGCCATTCTGTTCTGAAGGATTTCTCCTGCATACTGATAGAGATTGAATGTAAATGAATCATAATTATCTATAATTATAATCTTCATATAAAAAACTCCAGTGCCTTTTCAACTGCGGCAAGTTTCCTTTTGATTTCGTCATATTCATTCTCCGGGACTGAATCAAATACAATCCCGCCTGAAGCCTGCGCATACCCGTAATTTTCACAGACGAAAAATGACCGAATAGGGATTGCGAATGTACAGTTGCCGTTAAATCCGAACTGTCCGATTCCGCCTCCGTAAATCCCTCTTGGACGTTTTTCTGTTCTGGCAATAATTTTCATTGATTCAATTTTCGGTGAACCCGAAAGTGTCCCCGCAGGAAAAGTCGCAGCGAATCCAGAAAACATATCTTCATTATTTTTAATTATTCCAGTGATATCAGAGGATATATGCTGTATATGGCTGTATCTTTTGATTTCCATAAGTTTTCTTACTTTCACTGTTCCAAACCGTGCAACTCTGCCGATATCATTTCTGTGCAGATCGACAAGCATATTGTGTTCTGCAATCTCTTTTGGATCATTCAAGAGCTGTCTTGCGAGAAGTATGTCTTCATCATCGTCCTTTCCTCTTCTGATGGAGCCTGCAAGCGGAAAGGTTTCCATTTCACCGTTGGCCAGTCTGAACAGAAGTTCAGGACTTGCTCCGATCACTGTGACATTCTTGAATTTCATGCAGTACATATGAGGGGATGGATTGATTTCTCTGAGCTTTTTATAAATGGAAATAGGGGAACCTTTCAGTTCAAATTCAGACTTGAATCCCAGCTGGCACTGGAATGTATTTCCGGATCGGATTTCTTCGAGAATGGAAAGAACTCCTTCCTTGTGCTGCGACTGTGACATCGTGTATCCGTAGGCTTTCAGTTTGAGAGGCGAGGTCTGATCCGCTGTGTTTTTTATCCATTTCTCGATCAGATCCAGTCTGCTGTTTTCGAAATAGAAATACATAATTTCGCCTGTCACTTTATTTCTGATCAGTCCGTCCTTGTAGACACCGAACTGAAACAGCGGGAACCTGGAATCAGTCGGAAGATTCAGTACAGGCTCAAAAAGATTCATTGCTTCATAACTGATGTAACCGATCAGTCCGCCTGAGTAGTCTCTGCCTAAAATCGGTTCAGGCATAATCTCTCTCAAAAGATGGTACGGGTTTGGAGCCTCATATTCCGTATCATTGAATACAAGTGCCCCTGTTTTTGCATACAAGACAGATTCAGGTTCAAATCCAATGATGGAAAATCTGGAATGATAACTTTCTCTTTCGAGTGATTCCAGGAAAAAACAGGTTTCGCATTCCTTTTCTATGGTCTGAAAAAGACTGAAAAAGTCGATACTGCTGTCCAGCTTAATATAAACAGGTTTCCTCGGAAGATTGATCTTGGGAAGTCTCATGGATTTGTTGTTTTTGGATTAGGGGTTACGGTAAAGAAAAATAAAAAAAAAGGGGAGGGAAACTCCCCGGAAGTGAGAGGGAAATGTTGGATACAAAAAACGACGATGATCTGAATACTTAGACTAATTTCAGAAAAAAAGTTCAGAAATTTTTGTGACTGCTTTCCTCCAGAACTGCCAATGTTTCACGGATTTCCTGACGGACAGAAGCAATTTTTACTTTCTGATTGGGGGAAATATGTCTGAAAATATGAGCTGTGAAATTTCCTATCCCTTCTGTCTTGGTCTCGATTGTGCCTTCAAATACAAGGTCGTCAGCCTGAATATGGGAAAGTTCCAGATCGGGACTTGCAAAATCGGACTTTTTATAATTTTTCAACAGAATAAACCCATTGTGGACAATTCCTGGAGTTCCGAGCTTGGACGCTGCCGGAATGGAGCTTCCATGAATCACAAGATCCTTTCCAGAGATTCTGAGAGGTTTGCCGATGACGGAAAAAACTTCTTTCTGCATCAGAGCGATTTTCCCCTGAAGGCTCTGAAGTCTGTCTAAGATTTTTCCTCTTCTGTCCTTTTTGGAAGAGACTTCCGGGATGCTGAGACCGGCAGTGAGTGAATTTCTGGATTTTTGAATTCCGCTCATTTTTGCATATCGATGTGACGCAATTTTAAAGTAGAAACTGGGAAATCCTCCGCAGATATCCTTGTAATTTTTTAGAAATTTGTCCTTTTCTGCAGAATCTGAAATATCCAGTGCAGAATTCAAAAACTCCAGAGGAAGTTTTTTCTTTGCATTTTTTGAATCCAGAACTGTGACATAATATTTTTTGTCGGATCTGGAGAAGAATTTTGCACTGTGAAGGTTTTTGATTTCTCCCAGACGCCCCAGATTGGGACATAATTCCTTTTCTGTGAGATAACGGACCGGCCTTTCCACCGAAGAAGTAAAAAGAAATATAAGCGAACCTGAAAAAAGAAGTGATTTGAAAATCATAAAACGCCTCCTGATACTCCCTATTATAACGGGAGCACGGACAAAATAAACAGGCCTTAGAATTTTTTCGTGAATCCTCAATTTGTCCGTGCTGGATCTATAATAATAACTACCTAAAAAATGTATAGTAAAAAAATATTAAACTATACAAAAAGTTAGCAATCAGAACAAAGGAATATGTATGAGCCCCGCATTTCAGCCCGCAGAAAAAAACCTCAAATCTCCCGATATTCGGAAAACTGGGAATTATGTCTTATTTGATGAGCTGTGCCGAGCGGCTGCCGATGTATTCAGGAGCAGGGAATGCAGTTTTACCTCTTCCGAAGAATTCTTCCTGCTTGTGACTCAGAGGCTGAAAGATCAGGGAATCTTCCTCTTTCAGCCCGAAGCCGTCTTCAGGGATCTTCTGAACTGGATGCTCACTGAATTATGAATGGATATGATTTAATTACTATTAAACAGTGTTTGTATGTTTTTTACTTTAACGATGAAATTTCATACGAGCACTGACGGGAGAATTCGGTTCTTTCAATGCATTCACTGTGCATTTTGAACAAATCTGATGCAATATCTCAGAAACAGCTGAAAGGATGCTGATTTTTTCTCCCTCAAGACTGCTCTAAGATCCTCATCCTGAAAGCAGGACAGGATTGATTCAGTTTCACTATACTGCTTGCGGTAAGATATTCCATATTTTCCTAAGATGCTCTTTAAAACGTGTGATGGGCGAAATAATTTTTCTGGCTCTTCATAAATTTCAGGAATCTCGCCGGTTTTTCCAAATACATATCCCTCAGTCCGATAATCAAATTATACCTACTGTCAAAATATGCAGATTTCTTCTATTTTTTTAATCAGATTTTTACTTCTTTCATAATCCAGTCCTTCTCCTATATCATCAATGAGCAAAGTGCTTTTGGTGTTCTTTAACCTCATATAATGAGTATAGGTAAGTAAAGAAAATGCTCTAAACATTCCTTGAGAAACATCATACTGATCAAACCTGTAGTTTACCTTCTCTTCCTTGAAAATGATGCTTACTGGTCGCCCGCTAACGGCTGATCTATTTTCAAATATAAATTCATACTCACTCTCGTGCTGACTGTTTCTTCTGCCTGCAATAGCCTGAGCCAAATTGAAAATTACATTCAATGTCTTGGATTTTCCAGTAGAATTTTTTCCGACTACCAAATTGAATTTATCAAAGGAGCAGTCATTGAGCACCCATTCTCTGTCTGTCCCCTTGAACTGATTTTAATTAAGTTTGAGCAGTTTCACTTTCTTCCTTCCACCGTCTTGAAAAATTTTGATTTCAATTCAAATCCTTTGAGCGATCTTTTATCAGTTCGATTATCCGAACTCTGCACAGACCGTCAACAGAAATCAGTTCATATCTTCAGCATTTGTTTACCTCGCAGAATTTAGCCAATTCCTTTTTAAATTCCAAAACAGAAGGAGTGAAGTTAAGAAGAATATTTCCCGGAACTTGCCATGCATCTGGTTGTACGGGATATTTAGGGTCAAGCGGCCAGATTGTGCTTACAAGCCAGTAATAGGTCAGATAACCCAGTCAGGTAAGCTCTCTTTCCACTGGCAGAAATTTTCCGATGACATAATAGTCCGTATCCGCTTTCTGATGAGGAATGAAAGTTCGGGATATGAAATCAGTCATTCCCTTTCAAGCACGGCCAGTGTTTCGAAATAGGGAGTTCTGGGGAAAAAATCAAATATGGATAAATGAATGATTTTATAATGATTCTGCAGGTTTTTCAGATCTCTGGTGAGACTGATGTAATTGCAGCTGGAATAGATGATTCTTTCAGGAAGTTTTTCTCTGAGAATGTCTGCGATATCATTCGTGAGACCGTTCCTCGGAGGATTCACAATCCAGAGATTTGATTCTGCAAATTCCTTCGGAGGGATTTTTTTGTACAGATCCTTTCTTCTGAACTGAGCATTTCTGATTTTGTTTCTGCCTGCATTCTGTTCTGCAAATCGGCAGGATAGGTCATGTGCCTCGTAACCGAAAAGTTTTTCGCATTTTTCCGCAGCAAACACTGAGATGAGCCCGCACCCCGAAAAAAGCTCCACAATATTTTTGGTATTTTCCGGTATAAATTGCATGATTTCTGCAATCCATTCGGATGTGAGGAATCTGTTGATCTGAAAGAAGCCGTCCGGGGGACAGAGAAAGGTTCTGCCGGATATTTCAAAGACTGAGTTCTTTCGGAAATATTCAGCCACTGTTCCGTCAAAGTTCAGTCTGAGTTTTCCATTGTCGGGGAAATCCATTTTGCCGGATCGGATATTGTGCATATGCTGATTAAGTTCATCGGAAAGAAGTCTGCATCCTGATGTCGGGACTTCCACGACTCTGTTGGAGCTGATTGCATGAAATCCGAAAAAAGCTCCGTCTCCTTTCAGCTGCACATTGTTTCTGTATCCGTCCGGATCAGCAGAATGGATTTCAATCGCAAGAGTGTCTCCTGGATCAGCAATCCCTCTGAAAAGAAATTCCTTCTGAAGAAGAGAGGACTTCAGTTTTTTTTCTTCACTGTAGCTGATATGCCTGAACCGGCATCCCCCGCATTTCATATAGACAGGACAGTCGGATGTAATTCTTTCTTTCTCTGAAATCAGAATCTTTACTGCCTTGACGTGTATTGCACCTTTCTTTTCGGAGATCAGTTCCACCTCCGCCACCTCGCCGGGAACAGCACCCAGTATGAATACCGGTTTGCCTTCCGCATAACCCAGACAGAATCCGTCATTGACCCATTTTTCAGCTCTTACAATCATTTCCAGGAAACTCCTGCGGAAAAATAATACAATGTTTCTCTCGGTCTTTCTCCCCGCGAGTGAAAAAGACTGTAGTCCAGAATAGAGAAACTGAAAGAGGGGGAGCTTTCTGCAAAAGAAGGTTCGAAAGTCACACCAAGCCCAAGACCGAATGATCTTCTGCTTCTTCCTTTTTCATCATAAATTCCGCCGAATTCTCCGCCTGCTCTGAACTTCCAGACGGACTCTTCCTTCAGTTCATACTGAATTCCCATTCCTGTTTTCCATTTGCCACCGATGCCTCTTTCATAATCAGGGCGGCTGTCCGAATCATTCAGTTTGTACACTGAATTCTCATAAAGCACTCGTTTGGTTTCCCATGAAATCTGAATAGAATCGGATATACTGTATCCCAAGGCAAATTTAAGGATGTCCGGAAATCTTTCCTGCAGTCTGTCGCTGTCTCTGAATGCCCTGAACCGAAAATTTAGACCGGGTCTTTCTGCTGAAAATGAGACGAGGAGCTTGTTCCATTCGTAACTGACTCCC
The DNA here is from genome assembly GCA_052033835.1 of Spirochaetota bacterium. Taxonomy (GTDB): domain Bacteria; phylum Spirochaetota; class Leptospiria; order Leptospirales; family Leptospiraceae; genus DAORDI01. The sequence continues at coordinate 3,339 of JBPOJG010000181.1, read as the reverse complement.
GCGGAAAAACTTCCGGAGTAGTTGGACTGTTCTCTTCCTCTGTAGGCAAGAGAAGGGCCGAGACCTGCAAAAAAATAAAATGAATTCATCCTGTAGGATGCAAATATCTGCGAGCTGAAAAGAGTCACTTTTCTTTCATAGGGAAAATTATTTCCGAATACCGGTCCCATTCTGAATCCGAACCCCAGATTTTCAGAGTAGGGAATATACACCCCTGCCTGAGAAGGAAGGACTGCACTCGTCGTTCTCCCTTTTCCGCTGAAATAGAGTCCGCCGGATACAGTGGTCATCTCAGTTCCTGCAAGAAGTGCAGGGTTGGAATAGATGTTCATATTTCGGTCGCGTATCGAGAGACTGTTTCCGGCAAGACCTGCAGATTCTGCCGATGCAGGCAGTGTATCAAACGGATGGTACTGTGCCTGAATCCCTGCTGTTCCGCAGAAAAGCAGGATCAGAAGAAATTTCAGTCCACTCTGCATTTAGAACATGCTTCAGAATAGCAGGAGTGAGATTTTTCATTATGTTTTATCTCAGGAACAATTTTTCTGTATATATATTTCCAGACCGGCTCAGTCAGCTTGAATACTGAAAAAATAACGAATGCGAATACAAAATAACTCTGAACTTCCACTGTCATATTTTTTTCTCCTGCAGTCCATGATAAAACGGAAGAGTTGTAATTACTGTCAAAATTTCCAGCATTCCGAAAAAAAGTGCCAGAGATCCGAACCGAATATCCTTCTGCAGGGAAGAGAATACATATTCATCCAGCAGAACTGCAGAGATCGGTCCAAGCATGAATCCGACTGATCCGATTCCGGTATACACAGTCATCGCGGTGGCATTCAGTTCCTGCGGAACAAGTCTCGAAACAAGCATCATCGAAGGCACAAACATAACCCCTGCACCCACACCGCATAGAAGAAGAAGGAGAGCCAGAAGATAAGTGTTTTCTGCAAAACCTGCAAGACCAAGAGCTGCACCGTAAATCACTGAACCTGTCATCATCCAGAGGGCAGGATTTGTCTTTCTGGAAATGACTGCAAAAGGATAGGAGCAGAGACTCATCGGAATCAGCACAAGCGAAAGAAAGATGCCTGTCTGTCCTGGATTCAGATGCAGATCCTCTCTGAGATGAAGACTGAATATGCTCACAAAAAAACCCACAGTGAACCTGTCAATGAAATTGTATATACAAGGTATCACAACCAGAGGATTGTTTCTGTATGCGCTCTTCCAAGTATCGAGACTGACTTTTTTCTGAAATCGGAACTCATAGTCTTTCAGGAATACAGAGGATACAATTCCAATAAAAATCATGATGATTCCCGCAGTAATAAAAGGCAGATCCGGATTTTTTCTGCCGAGGATTCCCATCGGAGACCCTATTCCCACTCCCAGAGTGAGAAGTGTTCCCGCAGTGCCCAGAATGATTCCCTTCCTGTAAAACCGTCCGTTGTTCGGATCATTTTCCCTGTCTGCCATCAGTGCGAGCAGAAGTCCGATGACAAAGATATGGAATGCTCCCTCTGCAAACCGCAGAGCCTGCAGTACATATAGATCGCGGGTGAATGTAAGAGAAATCAGACTGAGTCCGTCTAACACTGCAAATACAGAGATCAGCCATTTCCTCGACCGGATTCTGTCTGAAACATAACCTGCAACTGGCGAGAAGATAAATGAACCGAGCATGGCAATGCTCATGAAGTAGGAGACTGCGAGATTGTTTCCGCCGAGTCTGTCCTTGATGATTTCCTTGAATACAGGCACAATCATTGTGACAGGCAGCATTGTAAAAAAAATCAGTGCAGCGGTCAGTACGGGAAATCTAAGATTCATTACAGATTATTCCGAAACCTTTTTATCTCCGGAAAGATTCAATCTGAAAAAATTCAGCATATTTGTGTAGGCTCTTTTACCTTCAGAAGTCAGTTCAAAGAAATGAGGAATTCCGTGAGGAAGATCATAATAATGATCTTCGAGTTTTTCTCCCAGGTCTGCCTTGAGCTCAATTACTTTTTCCTTGGGTGTGATGATGTCAAAATTGCTGAAATGTCCCTGAATCTTGTGCTGCAGTTTCGGAACACAGGCCTTTGGCATACCGCTCCCTTCCCATCCGAAAGAATGATGAAATACAACAGGAGCCTTCAGATCCGGTCTCATTGCAGCCTGCAGAACAAACCCGCCGGAAAGACATTGACCGATCAGGCCGATATTGTCCGAATCCACCTCTTCAAATGCCTTAAATTTTTCTATCAGTTCATGAATTTCCATCATTGCAGGATTGTTTTCTTCATTTTCCCTGCAGACCTTGTCAAAGAACATCCTGACACAGTAATTCCAGGCACCGTCCTTGCTGAAAAGATCAGGAATCAGAACCTGATACCCTTCCCGGAAAAGATGTCTGGCTGTTTCTCTTGTGCTTTCCTGTATTCCCGTAATATCGTGCAGGAAAAGTATTCCCGGGAGTTTTCTTCCCTGTTCAAAATAAAATTCTGCAGCAAAAGTTCCCGTGCTGACCGGTATAAAAATTCTCTCTTTCAAGTAAGTTCCCTGTGCCTGTTTATTTCTTATTCTAAATAAGGCACGGTGCTGTCAAGTTTGGAATAGGGGTTTGGGTTTGGAGTTTGGGGGAATGGCGAATGGCGAAGGGCGAAGGGCGAAGGGCGAAGGGTAATGCTGTCAACTTAAGAAGAAAATTAAAAAGATTACCACGGATGGGCACAGATCAACACGGATGTTTTGATTCATGATCCATGTTAATCCGTGTGTATCAGTGGTGAATAATCCTTATCTTGACAGCATTAGGACCCCCCATTCACCTGCCGGTGAATCCAGGCAGGCCTCCCTTCGGTCGCCGGTTGCGAGCTTCAGCGAGCAAAGGGCGGCCATAACGGTAAAAGATTTCGTTATGGAGAGGGGCTGAGAAGAATGCTTTGCTGAGATTCAGAACGCATTATGTTATGTGTTGAGAGTGGTTGATCGATCTTCCAGGAGTACTTTCGACTATGTGCTGAGGGTAGTTGGTCGATTATCGGAGATACCTGCGATTATGTGCTGAGGGTGGTTGAGTAATCATCTGGAAGTACCACCGACTATGTGCTGAGGGTAGTCGGTCGATCATCGGAGATACCCCTGACTATGTGCTGAGGGTAGTTGGTCGATTATCGGAGATACCTTCGACTATATGCCGAGAGTAGTTGACTGACCATCTAGAAGTACCTTCTACCATATGCTGAGGGTAGTCGGTCGATCATCGGAGATACCTCTGACTATATACCGAGAGTAGTTGACTGACCATCTAGAAGTACCTTCTACCATATGCTGAGGGTAGTTGGT
>JBPOJG010000226.1:0-2511 GCA_052033835.1 Spirochaetota bacterium | reverse complement strand
GTCTTCTCAATTCCAGAGGAAACCCTGCCTCCGTAGTATCAGTGGAACCCCTTCCAAGCCCGGACATCACGGTCTACAATTTTGAAGTCGAAGGAACGCATAATTATTTTGTAGGCGAACAGGGTGTATTGGTGCATAATTATGAAGTATCCGCCGGATCAGGCAGACCAGTATCCCAGCTGTTTGAAATGCTGAAGAATTTTATTACCTTTAAAGGCTTCAACTCAGATGGTGAGATGGCATTGAAGAAAATTCTAGCTCCGAATAAATCCGGGGAAGCTGTAAATGAAAGAACCGAAATAGAGATCGGAGGCACAAAAATGATCAGAGAAGCCGGTTCTGACAGGATCACAATGATGCTTCAGGGAGGCGAGACATTCACTCTGAGCGGCCCCAAAGATCTTGAACGGATAATAGACGCTGCCGGAAACGGGAAATATGGAAATTCTGTCAGCATTAACAATGCTGCTGATTTTAATGAACTTCTCAGCAGAGGAGTGGAAAATTATTATCGAAATGGTGATTTTAACTACCAGTTTTTTGATTACAAAAACAATCATCGAATCAATGCGTCTGATTTAGGTAAAGAGCCTTATCCAGTTTATTCCTTTGGTAAAACCAAGCAAATCACTGCAGCAGATACAATTAGGATTCATCCGGTCACAAAAGAACCATTAGAATATTATGATTATGGTTTTGGAGGCAATCAAAATGCAGTTATCTTAGCTAAAGACGTCGACAAATACTTTCTAGAGAAGCGAAAGAAAGATCCTTATTCTCTACAATATGATCTTCTTTGCGGTCAGATTGCCTGCCGTCATGCAGCTAAAATTTCTCTTCTGAAAGCATACGGAATAATAAATCCAAATTCTAGTGTCTTGGAAGTAACATCGTTTTTAAATCAAACTATACGCAACAGAGAAAAAATGTCAGATCAGGATATGCTGGATAGTTCAGTTAAGTCTGACTGGGCAAAGCTGACAGGAGCACATCAGTTGAAATACACCAGTTTTGCTTTTTCAAGAGATGGTACAAAAATTAGTGGTGTGGCAAGCAAACTGCCCTTGGACAATTCAAAGGTTCAAGAACATCTCAACAAAAAGAATCCGCTTCTAGTGCTTGGTGATTTTCCGACAAAATATGGCACAGTCAGTCACGTGTCCTTGGTTACAGGATGTTCTGACGGACTGGTATGTAACTTTGCTGACGGTCTTGGATTAGATAAACCGCTTCCGATGAAATGGAGGGGAGATATTTACGGGGTAGAAAGAGAAAAAAAATGAGAAGTGTTATAATATATGTTACTATACTGATCTGTTTTTTTAATTGCAAAACAGATCATCGCTCTAAATATAGAAAAGAACTGGACAGACTGTCGATGGCTGATCCAGAAGAAGCAAGAATTCTGTTTCTAAACCCCCCAATTATAAAGGAACTGCAGAGAATTTATCCAGATAAAATAATTACTCAGGATTTTAATTGTGAAGCAGATCATTTACCAACAGGAAGAAACCCAAATTGGTATTCAGATACTTATCATAATGTGGAATTTTGGACCAAATTATATGGCTGTACTCATTCGAGTCTCCAAAGAGGCTATCCATTTAAATTGGCATTTTATAAGCCTGTTCCGGATGGAATACCAGCAAACAATGGCAATGTTGAAGATATGAATAAGAACCGTATAGGATATATAAAGATTCAAAAATACTGTGTCATAAACTTTTATAATTTTCGAATCATTGGGTCTAAACCTGAAGCAACTTTTCCCTGGAAAGAAAAAGATAATCTGCTAAGACTGAATAAATTTCATCTTCACCTGAGAGATATGTATTTCGAATCTGGTTCTGATTTGTGCAGTAAGGAGGAACTCCCGGATCTTCCTTAATATAGAGCATTATTTTAAACCACAAAACATCTCCCTCAGGGAGCGTGCGAAGACGTGCAGGCAGCCGAAGGCGAGGCTAACAGCGAAGCGTGCCTGCACGTCGAGCAGCGGGTTCTTCCCCCCTTTCGCTCGAAGAGCGAAACCTAGCAGGTCGGGAAACTATATGCTTCTTATCCTGACTTTATTTTTAGTAATGACAGTGAATTTCCCGTAGAGAGAACTGTCGTATTCTTTGAGAATGCTCAATAAGGATTTCATAATTTCATTAATTTCTATTTCATCATAACCAAGAAAAAGAACTCCAGCCGACTCTGTCCTATGGGCAAAGACCCATTCTCCAAAATCTTTGTCTTCAGTAAGAATCAGGCATCTGTTCTCGTTGGCGAGAACGATAATTTCGTTATCTTTCATTCCTCTGAAGTTTTCTTTAATCGAAATGACATTGTAATCATTATTTCTTAATGATTTTATAATAATCGTGTCAATATTCTCATCTGCAATAATCTTAACAGGCAATCATTTCTTCCTTAGAGATGACGTCAGCTGAATAGGCAAGAACTGCATAAATGTCATCAAGAGTCAGATGAGGGTATGATTTCAGCAAATCTTCAATCAGAATTTTC
>JBPOJG010000450.1:0-16002 GCA_052033835.1 Spirochaetota bacterium | reverse complement strand
ACATACATCTGATTGTATCCGGTTTTTCTATGCTGAAATCAGGATCAAAGTCGAGACTTGTATTCATTACATCATCATGAATTCCTATTGTGAATCCGTTCTTTGGAGATTCTTTTTTCAGCTCATTAAATACAGATATCACCATTGAAGGAGTAAACTCTTTCGAAGACAGTCCGTATCTTCCGCCTACAATCTTTGGAAGTGTTTTCCATTTTTTCTTTCCGGATACATAGTCCTTGAAGAACGCTTCCACTGTGTCCAGATAAAGAGGTTCACCGGAACTTCCTGGTTCTTTTGTCCTGTCCAGAACTGCAATTGAACTGACAGTGGAAGGGATTTCCTGAAGGAATTTTTCTGCATTAAAAGGTCTGTAAAGTCTGACCTTCAGCACTCCGATCTTTTCTCCTTTTGCGAGAAGATGCTCCACTGTTTCGTGTACAGTTTCTGCACCGGAGCCCATCAGTATAATCAGTCTTTCAGCGTCGGGCGCGCCAAAATACTCAAATAATTTATATTTTCTTCCAGTGATTTTCTCAAACTGGATAAACAGTTTTTCAACAATCTCAGGACATTTTTGATAATATGGATTGACTGTTTCTCTTCCCTGAAAGTACACATCCGGGTTTTGAGCAGTTCCTCTGAGAACAGGATTGTCGGGATTCAACGCTCTTTTTCTATGCTCCGCAATCAGATCCTCTCTGATCATTTTACTCAGAGTTTCATCATCAATCATTTCGATTTTGGAAACCTCATGAGAAGTTCTGAATCCGTCAAAGAAATGCATAAACGGAATTCTGCTTTCAAGAGATGCTGCGTGTGATATCAGTGCAAGGTCCTGTGCAGACTGAACTGAATCAGAAGAAAGAAGTGCAAAACCTGTCGCTCTGACTGCCATCACATCCGAATGATCTCCGAAAATGGAAAGTCCCTGCGCTGCAAGTGATCTTGCAGCAACATGGATGACTGCAGATGTCAGTTCACCTGCAATCTTGTACATATTCGGAATCATCAGCATCAGTCCCTGCGAAGCAGTGAACGTCGTCGCAAGAGATCCGGTCTGCAGTGCTCCGTGAAGAGCTCCTGCAGCACCGCCTTCACTCTGCATTTCGATGACAGACGGAACAGTATTCCAGAGATTCTTTCTTTCCTTGCTCATCCAGTCGTCGCTCCATTCCCCCATTGTGGAGGAAGGAGTGATCGGATAGATTGCAATGACCTCACTCAAGCGGTAGGCTACATCTGCCACTGCTTCGTTTGCATCTAATACAGTGTATTCTTTTTTATTGCTCATTTAACGACACCCTTTTCTTTCAGAACGATCTGTGCTGCTGCAAGTCTTGCGATTGGAACACGGAACGGTGAACAGCTCACATAATTCAGTCCAATCTCATGGCAGAAATGAACTGAAAGAGGTTCACCGCCATGTTCTCCGCAGATTCCGATTTCCAGATCAGATCTTGCTTTTCTCCCAAGCTCAACAGCAATTTTCATTATTTTTCCAACACCGTTTCTGTCAATTGTAGCAAACGGATTTTCCTTCAGAATTCCTTTTTCCAGATACTCAATCAGAAAGCCTTTTTCTGCATCGTCTCTGGAGATTCCGTAAGTAGTCTGAGTCAGGTCATTTGTTCCGAATGAGAAGAAAGAAGCGTACTCTGCCAGCTCATCTGCAGTCATCGCAGCTCTCGGAATTTCAATCATTGTTCCAAACTTGTAATGCAGACTCATTCCCATTTCCTGCATCACCAATTTTGCTTCATCCTCAAGAGTTGTCTGCTGAAGTTTCAGTTCATTCACATGACTTGTCAGAGGGATCATAATTTTGGGATAACATACAATTCCCTCTCTCATCACAATGCAGGCTGCTTCAATGATGGCTCTGACCTGCATTCTAGTCAGTGCACTCAGATGAATTCCAAGACGCACGCCCCTCAGACCAAGCATAGGATTCTGCTCATGCATGGATTCCACCTGTTCAAGCAATGCTTTTCTTTCCGAAAGTTTTTCGAGAAGTTTATTGACTTGATCCAGATTGGTTGCTTCTCTCAGAAGTTTGATCTTGAGATCAGAAAGTTCCAGCTGAAGATCAGAAATACTCGGAAGGAACTCATGCAGAGGAGGATCAATCAGACGAATGACCACAGGCAGTCCGTTCATCACTCTGAAAAGACCTGCGAAATCATTTCTCTGAAACGGAAGAAGTGCATTCAGTGCTTCCTGTCTGCTGGCATCCTCTTTCGAGAGAATCATCTTCTGCACAAAAGGAAGTCTTTCTGTCTGAAAGAACATATGCTCTGTTCTGCAGAGACCGATCCCCTGTGCTCCGTTGTCTCTTGCTCTCTGTGCATCTACTGGATAATCTGCATTTGCCCATACTTCCAGTTTTCTGATTTCATCTGCCCATTCCAGAAGACGGATCAGATACGGATCCTTGATGTCTGGCACGACTGTCGGAATATCTCCGATAAACACTTCACCTGTATTTCCGTCAATGGATATAATATCACCTTCATTAATGATATTATCATGAACATGCATTCTTCTGTGAAGAAGGTCAATTTCCAGCGTTGTCACACCTACGATTGCCGGTTTTCCAAACTGTCTTGCAACAAGAGCTGCGTGACTTGTTCTGCCGCCCCTGCTTGTCAGAATTCCTTTTGCGGCGAGCATTCCATGCACATCATCGGGCTTGGTTTCAGGTCTCACCATAATGACCTTTCTTCCTTCAGCAGCCCACTTGACAGCAAGATCTGCATCAAATGCCACCTGCCCCACAGCAGCTCCGGGAGAAACATTGAGTCCCTTTGCAATCATCAGCCCCGCTGCAGTTGCTTTTTTTCTGTCGTCGGACTTGAACTGAGGATGCAGAAAAAAGTCTATCTGTTCAGGAGTCACACGAAGAAGAGCCTGCTCTTTTGTGATTGTCCATTCCTCTGCCATCTCAACTGCAATTCTCACTGCAGCCTGTGCAGTTCTTTTTGCATCTCTGGTCTGAAGAATCCAGAGTTTTCCCTTTTCAACTGTAAATTCAATATCCTGTACGTTTTTATAATGATGTTCCAGTTTTTTGCATATATTCACCAGTTCACTGTAGACTTCCGGCATTTCTCGTCTCAGCTGATGAATCGGCTTGGTGGCACGAATCCCTGCTACAACGTCTTCTCCCTGCGCATTGATGAGATAATCCCCTTCAAGAGATCTTTCACCGGTAGAGATATTTCTTGTTGTCACAACGCCTGTTCCGGAACTGTTTCCCAGATTTCCAAAAACCATTGCTACAATATTGACAGCAGTTCCCAGATCATGGGGAATTTTTTCTGCGTTCCTGTAGTCGATTGCTCTTTTTCCATTCCAGCTCTTAAATACAGCCTCAGTTGCCAGTTTGATCTGTTCAATCGGATCCTGCGGGAAATCTCTCCAGGCTTTCTGCTTGAACGCAATCTTGTATTTGTCTACAATTTTTTTCAGCGCTCCCGCACTTAATTCGGAATCAGTGTCGACTCCTTCGAGCTTTCTTGTTTCAGTCAGGATTTCTTCAAATGCATCATCGGAAATTCCCATTACAACACTTCCGAACATCTGGATCAGTCTTCTGTAAGAATCATAAGCGAACTTATCATCTCCGGTGAGATTTGCAAGACCGAGAACTGTCTGATCGTTCAGACCGATGTCCAGAACTGTGTCCATCATACCCGGCATAGAGAATTTTGCACCGGAACGGCAGGAAACGAGCAGAGGATTTTCCGTACTTCCGAACTTTTTGCCGGTCTGAGCTTCCAGAGAATGAAGAGCTTCGAGTTCCTGCTCCCACATCCCGTCTGTAAAATGACTGTCTGATGAAATATATGCATTACAGGCCTCAGTGGTAACTGTAAAACCGAAAGGCACTGGTATGCTTAACCTTGTGATATCGGCCAGATTGGCACCTTTCCCCCCTAAAAGTGCTCTGACCTTGTCCCATTCACCGCCTACACTGCTTTCTGCGGTTTGAAGCTCGTTAAAGAGGTAAACCCATTTTCTGCCCATACAATCCTCCTGAAAAAAAGACGCAAAGAGTATTATAATCTGATTCACAAAAATAGCAAGCAGATATAATTATGATTTTTGTCAGTTTGTTTTACTTTAAGGAGTTCAAATGAGCATAGTAAAAGTGGCAGCAATCGGCGTATCGCTGGACGGCTTCGCAGCAGGGCCAAATCAAAGCTTGGAAGCACCTCTCGGGGAACGCGGCCCCGAATTGATGAGCTGGGTTTTTCCGACTAAATTTTTTCAGCAGATGCACGGTGACGGAAGTGCAAATGGAACCACGGGAATTGACAATGATTTTGCATTTCGCTCGTTTGAAAATGTAGGTGCATGGATATTAGGCCGCAATATGTTCGGCCCTGTTCGCGGATCTTGGGGCGATGAATCCTGGAAAGGCTGGTGGGGAAATAATCCTCCTTATCATATGCCAGTTTTTGTACTGACTCACCACGCTCGCAAACCGCTCGAAATGGAAGGCGGAACAACATTCTACTTTATCACAGGCGGAATTGAAGAAGCACTGGAAAAAGCCAAAGCAGGAGCAAAGGGAAAAGATGTCCGCATCGGCGGAGGAGTGCATACAATCAGACAGTACCTTGAGAAAGGTCTTATCGACGAAATGCATCTTGCTCATTCTCCCGTCTATCTGGGTCAGGGCGAGAATCTTCTGGCAGGACTGGATTTGCCTAAAATGGGATTCAAGATCATCGAGCAGAAGCAGGGTGAAGGAGCACTTCATATCATACTTAGAAAATAAGTAGACATATTAAATATGGTGAGGATGCAGCAATGCATCCTTGCAGTGAAGGAGACGGACTTGAAAACTCTCGAAAAGAAAAACCTATAAATAAAAAAGCGTTACCAAAAAAAGGGGTTCAAATGTTGGATTGAAACTGATCACAAAGTGCTTTTAGTCTCTTTCGTTTTTCTTCCATCATTTTAAAGGCCGCCTTAGAATTGCAGACTGTTTCAACTGATAGCATCTGTCAAATTATAATATATCCAAATGCAGACTTCTTCAACTATATGTCCTTAATTCGCATTTTTCTTATTCCGAAATAAAAACGCAGTATTGTCCATCACTGATCAAAACGGCTCTTCAGTAAACATTTTATGAGCATTACTGAAAGCAGGTGTATGCCCTTGCTCAGCGCGAAGCTCTTTTTGGGGTGTAGTTATGTCTCTTAAGTCGAATTCAGCTGTACAGCCTGAGATCTTTTTACTCATTTTACGAACACTCAATCTTAATCTATCACTAAAAACGTACACACCCTGTACATTTTCCTGAAAAAAACTGTTTTTAGATAAAAAATTTAATTCTCGCTTGACTTTTTAAACCCCCTTGCTAATTTTATATCGATCATTCGTTATAAATAAAACGAGAGAAGAGCTTCTTCCTCGAAATTGACGACGCATTTAGTTGGTCTGAATGATTGCTGACCGGAATACTGGGTTACCGGTCACTATGAGATTGGATTTGAGGCTGCATACAGTCTTCTGCATAGCAGATGTTTGGATACAGTATCAAAACGTTTAAGCAGAAAATGATTAAAAGACTAGAGAGGCAATATGAGCAACATATTTCAGGACATTTCAGAGTTGGGCGGTATGGTAATGAGAAATCCAAAAGTGGCTAAGGACCTTTTTCCTTCAGCACTTTCCGGTTTTATTCTCAATGAAGGCAAAAACGACACACTGCAGGTCCAGTCTCATCATAAGGTTTTTTATGATTGGAAATATAAAAATGACGGCAATGCTGAATTCCTGAACCTTTACAAGAAAGCCAAAAAAGGTCAGTGGGATTCGGACGATCTTCCGTGGAATACTGATGTAGATCCTTTTAATCCGGAAAAGCCTATTATGCCGGAAAAACTCAATCCTATATATGGTACAGATGTTTATAATAAGACAGATAAAAAGACAAGAGCCAAGCTGAATCACAGTCTGATCTCTCTGATGCTGTCCCAGTTTCTTCACGGCGAACAGGGTGCTCTTTTTGCTGCAGGCATCACTGTGGAAGCAACTCCTTGGATGAATGCAAAACTGTACGGCGCAACTCAGGTGATGGATGAAGGCCGTCACGTAGAAGTATTCCAGAAATATATCATCGAAAAACTGGACAGACTTTATAAAGTAAATGATAATCTGTATGTCATAATACACGCGCTTACTTCCACAAGCGACTGGGATCTGAAATTCCTCGGAATGCAGATTATGATTGAGGGTCTGGCTCTTGGGGCGTTCGGTCTTCTGTATAAGTTTACAAATGAGCCTCTGCTCCGTGAACTTCTGAAGAATGTGATTTCCGATGAAGCAAGACACGTTCATTACGGAGTGGAAGCCCTCAGAGACTATTACACTAAAGAAGTGAGCGAATCTGTCCGCAGAGACAGAGAAGACTGGGCCTACGAAGTGGCAATACTTCTCAGAAACAGATTCCTCTTCCTCGAATTTCATCAGGAACATTTTGCTCATGCAATGAATGAAGAAGAATGGATTAAAAATGTTCTCGCTTCAGAAATTATGAGTGAATTCCGCAGATCTCTTTTCAGCAGACTGATTCCTAACCTGAAAGCGATTGGACTTCTTTCAGACAGAATCAGACCGAAGTATGAAGAACTTGGAGTTCTTCAATATGAAGGCGGAAACGCTGCAGACAGAGTGAGTATGAAAGAACTTCTTCAGGAAGCGTAAAGGATGAAGAACTCCTAGAAAGTTCTTTAGAACCTGATCCTGTCTGACAGGGTCAGGTTCTTTTATACTCGTTTTCAAGAGTCTTCGCACATATATCTTTTTTGAGCCAATAAAATAAATATTTTTTTCTTGTAAGAACATGATATCATTATAAAATATCTGCAATCCGATTTGACAGTGCATTTGTATTTTCTGGATATTACCAGATCAAAGAAACAGATATTAAGAGCTTTTCGATATTGTCTCTACAGTATATTCACCAATATTGCGATCTTTAAATTCTGCCCCGATGAGGCGGATATCTTTACCCTTGCGTAAATACTTCTCGTGGTATTTTTTATTTTTGATTTGAGCAAGAGCTTCTTCTTTAGTGCCGCTGAATTTGAATTCAAATAGATAAATGGAATTATCCTCTATTACAAGATCAATCCGGCCCAAATTGGTTTTGACTTCCGTTCTAATATGAAATCCAAGCAGTGTAAATATAATATAGAATATAGTCTGGTAGTATTTTTCCTGAGGTATATGCAGATCATATTCAATACCCAGAAAAACAGTGCGCAGATGTTCCATTGTTTCTTCCAGATTATCTGCATGCAGACAATCAATAATATCATAAAGAATAACATCCGGAAAATCACGTTTAGTCAGTTTCCTTTCAAAATAATGAAGAAAAGAATTTTTTACCTCAAAGTTCGGATAGTCGAGAGTATAGAGCATCCTCTTTGGATCGTAGTCTTTGATTGTGAGATAACCAGTCTGAAGAAGAATCGGTGTCAGACTCAAATCTTCTACATCATAACTTGAAAAATACAATTCACTCAGTTTCAAAGGAATTTCCATCATATCATATTGTCTGGCTAAAATCAAGTTCACTAAAAAACTTGGAGTACCTGACTCGAACCAGTAGTTGGAAAACTTTCGATTTTGAAACAGTAAAAGTGTGGAGAATGGATTATACACGGGGACAGCAGGATTGGCAAAACTGTAACCATTGTACCAAGAACGAATCTTCTCAAGAAGTGCATCTTCAGGAACATTCTCCTCTTTGGAAAATTCGCGGATATGTTCTTTGAAGGAAAATTTTAACTCTTCTTCTGTAATTCCCAGCAGTGCAGAATATTTTGAAACGAGTGTAATATCATTCAGATGATTCAAATCACTGAAAACACCTGCTTTGGAAAATTTACTCACGCCAGTCAAAAGCAGGAATCGAATATTCGCATCATTGCCTTTCAGCACAGAAAAAAATCCTTTCAGCACAGATCGCATTTCTTTGGCTAATTCCGGTTTATCCAACCAGTCAATTATCGGCTTGTCGTATTCATCTATGAGGATAACCGCTTTTCCAAGTTTATTCAATTCCAATATGAGTTCCTGGAATTTAGAATAGTATTCTGTTTTTGTCAGTGTTATATTGTATTTCTTTGCGGTTAATTCCAATTCTCCGCTTAGGTAACTTCTCAAAGCCTCAGGGTGTTCGGCTTTCTGTTTGCTGAAATCCAATCGTATCACCGGATGCGGTTTCCAGTCATAATCGGATGAATGTATCCACAGGTCTTGAAAGAGTTCTTTACTGCCCAGAAAAATTTCTTCCAGGGTGGAGAGGAGAAGACTTTTACCGAATCGGCGAGGGCGCGAAAGAAAAAATGCACTTCCTGAATGACTGATCAGCTCAAAGATATTTTTGGTTTTGTCAATATACAGGAAATTTCCTTCTCTCAGTTTTCGGAAAGTCTGAATTCCAATCGGTAAGTACTGCATAATGCAAATTCACATCAGTGAATGTCTTTGGCAAGGAGAAAAGAGATTTCAGCTCGTCCTGATTTAATCTGTACGAAATCCAGCGGTATCACCGGATGAGGTTTACAATCATAACCAAATGAAGGCCTTGACAGAATTTTTCTTTTCAAAAAGATTTCCAAAACACAGGGAGGATTTAAATTATGTGGGCAGGCGCATCTACGATGTACGGAATAGGTCTCAAGAAATCAGAATTGCCTGATTTTCTGGAGTATCTGATGAAAAAATCAAGCAAGGATGAAAGCAAGCGTTTTCTGGAGTATCTGGAAAGCGAATATCAGGTAAAAACTTTCAAGGAGCTTCAGAAAAAAAAACAGAAGGATGAATATGCATTCAGCTACGGTTCTATCCTTCTGGAAACAAATGCTATTTTTGAGGAAACACTTTCTTCTCTTGGACTTCAGCTGGGAGTGTACCCGCATGACATTATTGAAAGGTTTGCCGGAGATGTTGTTGTCGTTCTGGGTCAGAATGTATGCACACTTACTGTAGGAAATGATATCCCGGAGATGCAGGAAATTGATACGAAGGCAGTTCTGAAAACTCTTTCCAGCATTTTTACAGCAAAGCGTTGTGCACCGACTCCGAAAACCGAGGGAAGGGATTTTCCGACTGAAAAGACCCATATCGGATATTATACATATCCTTTGGACTGTGCATGCTGCACCTGAGGGTTGCCCTCAGAGCCCATCTGTCCGGATCACTGCACAGTAGGAGATTTCAGCAGAGCCTGTCTGTAGAAAAGATTCATTGTTTCAAAAGGAATCATTCTGCCGTCAGGCACAGCCATATGAACGCAGGATTTTTTCACAGCGCGCACATCAAAATCATATGCATCCATAAATTTCATTATAATAATTCTGAATAGATTATCGTATTTCAGGCCGGGTGCAGACACTGTGGGCAGACAGCACATCAGCGAATGAAAATCCTCCTCCAGAGACTCAACGGCGTTTCCTGTGCTGAATATTCGAAGAAGATGATTTTTCATTCTTTCATCATGCTCAAATACAATTGTATTTCTGCTGTTTTCCAGAAGTTCGCCGGGACTGATGAATCTTGTCAGAGGAAAAACCTTTCCATCGAGTTTGAGCGCATACGCCATCGCCAGAGCATCCGGATTACAGGGAACAGGGATGATGTCCTTTTCTGTAAAAAGTTCTGACTGAGAAATGATTTCACGTCGTACTCCAGAAAGCGTCAGTCTGCCTGATTCTGAAAAGTTTTCTGTTCTGCCGGCCTGCTGAGTCGGCTGGAAGGTAATTCCGCGAATGCATTTCTGATTTAATGCAAATTTAATGATTTTTCCGATTTCAGAATCATTGATTCCTTTTTCCAGAGTGACTACAAGTGTGGTCGAAAGATTCAGATCATTGAGTGTCTGAATTGCCTTCTCTCTGACAGAACGCAGATCCTTTCCTCTGAGTTTTTTCAATGCAGATTCCTGAAATGAATCAAACTGAAGATAAATTTCGAAGCCGGGAGAAAATTCAGAAAGTCTTTTGGTAAAATCAGGATCATTCGCAATTTTGATTCCGTTTGTGTTCAGCATAATATGACGGATCGGCTTTGACTTGGCGATTTTCATCACTTCAAAAAAATCAGGATGAACTGTAGGCTCCCCTCCGCTGATCTGAACGACATCAGGTCTACCTTCATTATAAACTATCCTGTCGAGCATAAATTCTATCTCAGATAAAGTTCTGTGTCTGCCTGCACGCGGAGAAGATGCTGAATAGCAGGTAGGGCATTCCAGATTGCATCTGTCCGTAATTTCCAGAACAGTGAGACAGGAGTGCTGTTCATGGTCAGTGCAGAGGCCGCAGTCCATCGGACATCCGTGAAGAACCTCAGTCCCGAAGTGCAGAGGCATTTCACTCCTCTTTGCATAATTTCTGATATTCCTGTAATATTCAGCTTCATCTTCAATCAGCACTTTGAAGTGTCCATGTTCAGAACAGCTTTTCATCATAAAAACACTGGAACTTTCCATCACAATCTTTGCATCTATCCTCTTTAGACAGACAGGACAAAGACTCAATGTAAAATCATAATATGTATACGGTCTTTCGGGCATTCCATACTTCCTTCACTGATCAGTTAAACGACTCACCTTATTCAGACGTTATATTTGCTGCGGGTAAATCTGTCACCTTAAACACTTTTATCCTTTTCTCTTTTCCTTTCAGCTGGAAATCTCCCAGCTGAGTGAAATGAAAATCATTAGAAGTCAGATTATATGTATTTTCTCCAATCAGAATGTTCGTGCCGTGTTCCTTGTTCAGCTGCTCCAGGCGTGCTGCGATATTTACATCATCACCGATGACGGTGTATTCCATTCTGTCTGATGATCCGATATTTCCTGCTACTACAACCCCAGTGTTCACTCCTATTCTTGTATTCAGATGATGGTCTTTGCCGAATACAGATGATTTTGTAATCTGCTCAATTTCAAGAGCAGCCCGTACTGCATTGGAAGCATGATGTTCATCATCGAGAGGAACATTGAACATTGCGAATATGGAATCACCTATAAATTTATTGACTACTCCTTTATGTTTCTGTATGACTCCGACCAGAACAGAAAAATATTCATTCAGCATCTGCACAATTTCTTTTGGAGTCAGCTCTTCCGAGATGGCTGTGTATCCTGCAATGTCAGTCACTAAAATAGTGCAGTGACGGACCTCGCCTTCCAGATGTATTTCCTTTCCCAGTATATGAGATGCAACATCCTTGGTCACATACTTTCCGAATGTATCTCGAATCAGTTCTCTTTCCTTCAGTCCGCTGACCATCCCGTTGAATTCTTTTGTGAGAATGCCGATTTCGTCGTCCGTAATGACTGCTGCCTTTGCGGAATAATCACCCTCGCTCACCTTGCTGATTGTTTTCAGAAGAATGTCTATCGGTTTTGTAAATGACCGTGTAATTAAAATCACAGCAATCACTGTTCCGATAAAGACAACAAATCTGTCTATCAGAAGAGTTTCCAGAGGACTCAGTTTTGTGAACTGAGAATATTTATCTTCAAGCTCAAATGCCATCTTCAATTCCAGGATGACAAGGAGTGAAGGAAGAATCACGAGAAACAGAAATACAGTGAACAGGGTCAGTCCAATTCTTTTCTTTCCTGCGGAATATCGAATATTAAATTCTGATGCGACCTTATCCTTAAGATTCAGCGTGAAGTCATTAATGATGAAATATGCAAGGAAAGATGGAAATACAGCATATACAAAAAATATAGAAGGAAGGATTGAATAAAAAAAGAACCGTTCAGGGATTTTGTCGATTGTGAAATCTTCCGGACTCTTGAATATATCCGGAAAAAAATACAGAGGGATAACAGCGATCGCAACATACATAGATCCAATAAGGAGTATCCATCCTGTGGAGATCCAGGTCATTCTCTCAATTCTATGTTTTACCTTCTCGCTGTTTTCTATGCCAAGCAGCAGTCTGTCAACCGGTTTGAAAATATAATATGCACCTATAAGATTCAGGACAACAAACAGAAGGAAATGCACGAACCCTAGACCAAGAAAAATATTCAGTGAACGATGGTATATAAAGTAAATACTGTCGAAGAGGATGATGATCGGAAAAAGGCTGAGCATTGAGAGGTAATATCTGTTTTTCATAAGTTTCCAGACAGCAGTGATGTCTGGAATCATTAACTGCCGACCTGTTTTAAGATCAAGAAATTATCTAATCAACTCATAAACATATTCTCCGATGTTTCTATTCTGAAATTCAACACCTATCAGATAAACAGACTTTCCTTTAATGATATACATTTCATGATACTTTCTGTTCTTAATCTGCTGAAGTGCCTGCCTGTGAAAATTTACTGACTCCCGTCAGAAACAGAAACCGTATGTACTGATCACAGCCCTTCAGAACAGAAAAAAATCCTCGGAGCACTTCCCGCATCTCAGCAGCTCTGTTTTCTGTCTCCAGATGATCAATAATCGGTTTGTCATATTCATCTATAAGAATGACTACTTTATCATTTTTTCCCATTAAGAAAATCAGTTCTTCAAATCTGGAATATGTCTCTGATTTTGTAAGACTCAATCCGTGAGCAGCGGCAATATAATCCATCTGCTCTTTCAGAAAAATTTCCAGCTTCTCTGATGTGCCAGCCATCTGTTTGCTGAAATCAAGATGAATGACTGGATACTTCTGCCATTTGTAATCCGAGTCTTAAATCCAAAGTCCCTTAAACAGTTCCCTGTTTCCAAGAAAAATTTCTTCCAGAGTGGAAATCAGGAGACTCTTTCCAAATCGACTTGGACGGGAGAGAAAATAAGTGCCGGTGGCGTCAGATACTAAATTGTACATAATCTTGGTTTTGTCAATATAGAGATAGTTTCCCTCTATGATTTTAGAAAATGGCTGTGCAGACCCATTTTTTGTTTGACTTTTGATTTTTACGAATTAGGTTTTCCTGTATGTCAGCCGTTTTATCAGAACACCCTGAAATTTTGAAATTTTTAGCGCCAATTTCTTTGGAAGCCTACCATACTCTCTGTGAGCTGTATCCAAAACTCGAAAAAACGAGAACCTTTTATGGAGACTGAAAAATGGACAATTGCAGTTATTATGAATGTGTAAGTATAGCCTTTTTTGAAAATCTGTTTTCCTATTTTCTGTTCACACTGCCCTTTTTCTTTTCGTTCTGGGTGATCTGGAAAAAACAATGGCAGTCCAGGCGCATTCAGTCTGTTCAGAGAGCAGGGGCTCATCATATCCGTCATGATCTGTTTTACTCTTTCGTTTCTTTTGTTCTGATTGCAGTCATCAGCGGATATGTTCTGTATTTGATGTATCAGGGAAAAACACTGGTTTATCTGGATGCATCCAAATACGGATGGGGCTGGATCATCGCCAGTTTCTGCATAATTCTTTTTATAGATGATATGTTTTTTTACTGGGCACATCGCATTATACATCATCCCAAACTCTACAGACTGATTCACAGAGTTCATCATGAAAGCACTGATCCTTCTCCTTTCACTTCATTTTCCTTTCACCCGATTGAGGCTGTGATCGAAATAGCCACCGGAGTGATTCTTCCTTTTATTTTACCGATGCATTTCGGTGTATTCATCGGATGGCAGATATTTTCGATGTTCAATAATGTTCTGGGTCATCTGGGATATGAACTTTATCCCAAGGGCTGGACCAAGTTTCCTTTTTTGAAATACAAAACTGCATCAGTTCATCACAATATGCATCATCAGCTCTTCAATGGAAATTATGCACTGTATTTCACATGGTGGGATAAATGGATGAATACTGAGTTTAAGGATTATGAAAACAGACATGAGGAAATTTTTGAAAGAGATCAGATCAGAAAAAATTCTGATGGATTTTATATTCTGAAGGTATCCGAAATAAGACAGGAACCTAATGATGCCTTTACTCTATTGTTCAATGATGTTCCCTGGGTCTTCAGGGGATTTACAGCAGGACAGCATATCACTTTGAAAACTGTGATAGAAGGAAAGCAGTATTACAGAACATTTTCACTTTCTTCTATTCCGAATGTGGATGATTATGCTTCGATTACGATAAAGAAAATTCCAAGCGGAAAGGTCACAAATTTCCTGGCCGAAAATCTTCGGAAGGGGGACGAGCTGGAAGTATCTCCTCCTTCCGGAAAATTTATTCTTTCTCCTGAACCGGCCAACGAGAAACATTATGTAATGATTGCAGGAGGCAGCGGCATTACTCCAGTTTACAGTATGATTGGAACTGTGCTGCATTTTGAACCTAAGAGTAAAATTACGCTTCTTTATGCAAATAAAAACAGTTCAAAAGTTATTTTCGGATCAGATATTGAAAATTTAATGAATAAATATCCAAATAAGATTACTGTCCGTCATTTCTTTTCTGAGAATTCCAGAGAAAGAATAGATAAGAACACTCTTCAGAATATCATTAAGAATACTGCGAATTTTCCTGTTTTTTACCTATGCGGACCTCAGTCTATGACTGAAGAAATAGAAACGATCCTTCATTCTTCAGGAATTCCATCCGAAAGCATTTTTAAAGAATTGTTTTCTGCTGTTTCCAATCCGGATTCTGTTTCAGATTCATCTTTGTCCGCTTTGATTCATGCAAATGTATTTGGAAAAAAATACAGCTTCAAATGCGAAAACGGAAAGACTGTTCTTCAAAGTGCTCTTGAAAAAGATATCCCTCTCCCGTATTCCTGCCAAAGCGGTTTTTGCGGTACCTGCAGACTCAAATGCACAAAAGGAAATCTCAAAATGCAGAACAATGAGGTACTCACTGAAGAAGAATTAAAAGAAGGTTATGTACTGACCTGTCAGGCAGTTCCTCTAACAGAGGATATTGAGTTGAATTGAGTGTGGGTAGCAGGAAGTGATTACCGGTTTATTCCCCTGAATACAGAACAGTTTTTTCCCGTTCCTTCAGCTTTTCATAATACTCTTCGGGATAAGTTTTTGAAAGCAAATCCCGCATCAGTTTTGATCTTTCGCTCAGCAGCATTTTCATTCTGCTTTGCAAGTCCGAGGTTTTCTTTTCGGAAATACTCAGTTCTTTCTCAAGAGCTGTAAATTCAGAGATAATAAACTTTTTCTTTTCGATAAGTTTTTTCAAGTTATTATATTCCTTTATAGAGTATAAACTTTCAGGATTTTTCTTCGTATCTATCATCGAGAAATATTTCAAGAAGGGCTCGATTCTTTCTGTCGCATACAGTTCGTCTTCATTTGCCAGAAGCAGTTTTCTCCAATAAATCTCATTCAGGCCGTATTTGTTTTTATCAGAATGAGCCGCATAATCCAGTATTTTTATTCTCAAAGTATAAAAACTTTTTTCGCCTAAGCCATAAATGTCTGCATTGTGCTTATAGTCCTTATATATCAGACATATCAGTTTTACGAGCGGATTTATCTCGTAGGGATTGTAAGGATTACAGGTCGCTTCGATTTCCGTATTTTTAAAATTGTCTGCAAAATTTTCCTGCATAGCTGCTGAATTTTCGAGAATAAAAAGGGCTTCCACTGCAAGTTCTGTATTTGGGAATTCTGACACGAGATAAAGCAAGTAGCTTATAAGAAATGACTTGCTGCTGTGTGCTTCTGCAATATCGCTCAGGGTGACGATATCCTTTGTACTGTATCTGTATACTAATCTAGTCAAGTTTTCTCGGTACAGCGTCCTTAAAAGTTTTGCCTTTCGTCTGTTTGAAAGATTATTTTTCATAATGAATTCATTATTGAAAATAATTATCTGTTCACTTTTATCCAATCTGTAAATCTTATCGAAAAAAGTTTGAGTATTTGTATATTCTATTTTCAGGTGAGATCTCTTCAGTTTTGCAGATATGTTTTCTTTTTCGGAATTATTTTTTATAAGTTCCGGAATTTCTTTGCCGAAAAGTTTAAAACTTGGAAATAAAGAGGAATTCAGGATTTTGGAATAATCCCTTTTTCTATA
>JBPOJG010000403.1:0-3056 GCA_052033835.1 Spirochaetota bacterium | reverse complement strand
TTGTTATAAGCCTCTTCCACCGTCTGAGTCAGTCTGCCTGCACTGATCATCACCGGAGTGATGATGCCTGGAAATATTGGTCTGGATTTAATAGGCAGAATAGGAAGGCTTTCAGGCAGCTGTTCTTCTTCATAGCTGAATGCTTTTTTTCTGTTCTTATTCTTTTTTTTCTGATTTATTGATTTCTTCATCTTTCAGTTACTGTTCTTAAATATTTCCTTTGCAGTTATGTTTTATCCAGATTTACTTTCCGGTAAAAACAAATTTTCAAACCGAAATATCAGTTTTCTAAACTAGTTTTTTGAGTATTGGAAGGAAAAACAATGAAAAATAAAGGAAAAATCCTATTTATTCTCTCCCTGATTCTGAACCTGATTCTTGCCATTTTTATATTCCCGAAAAACCAGATCAGAGCAAAAATGGCCGGCATTCGGCTTTTCGGTCTGGAAACACCTAAAGAAACTCCGGAACTGCCTCAGGAAATATTCTTATCAGATTTTAAACCGATTTCAGCATTAAGGTCTGAAGACAGAAGGCAGAAAAAACTTCCTTCCTTTCCGATTTTTGAAACTCATGGGCATCTGGGAAAATTTTTCAACACAAATCCTGAAAAGACCTCAAAGGATCTGGATGTTTACAATTATTCCAAGTTTATCAATCTGAGTTTTACCACCGGTTCAGATTTTATCTCTATGAAAAAAGATTACAGCAGTCCGAAAATCATCCACTTCTCCACATTCAACTGGAAAAGACTGAAGGAGGACAATTCATTCTCTCTGATGCTTCAAGACCTCGAAAATGATATAAAGAACGGAAGCAGAGGAATTAAACTTTGGAAAAATTTCGGACTCCTGCTCCGGAAAAAAAACGGGGAAAGGCTTAAGATGAATGATCCTGAACTCAATCCTCTTTTTGAACTCTGCGAAAAAAAAGGACTTATCATTTCCATTCATACTGCAGATCCTCCCGCCTTCTTTCAGAAGGCAGATGGAAAGAATGAAAGATTTGAAGAAGTCGTAAAACATCCTGAAGCAGCTTTCAGCGGAAAGGAATTTCCAAAATTTGAAGAAGTGATGCAGGAAAGAGATGAACTTTTTTCGCGCCATAAAAAATTAAACTTTATCTCACTTCATTTCGGTGAATATTCTCATGATCTGGAAAAGGCAGAAAAACTTCTCCTCGATCATCCGAATGTTTTTATAGATACAGCAGCAAGAATAGATGAACTCGGAAGACAGCCTAAGAAGACAAGAGCATTTTTCATAAAATGGCAGGACAGGATTGTATTCGGAATGGACGGACCGCCGGATGAAGGCAAACTTGAGGTCTATTCCAGATTTCTAGAAACCGAGGATGAATACTTTGACTATTACCCTCCCCACAAACCCAGAAAAGGTTTATGGAAAATTTACGGAATCGGTCTTCCTGAGAAAGTCCTGAAAAAAGTATACTATGAAAATGCGGAGAAAATATTTTTATAGTATATAAACTAATCATTTTTAATTTTTTCTAATGCTTTTGCATCCTGAATGAATTCCTGCAGTCTCTTCTCGAGAATTTCTTCACTGACTGCAGTGAGATTGAACAGGAGATGTTTTTCTCCGAATACAGCCGAATTGAATCTCCATCTGAGTTCATCTGACTTTCCGTTTCTGTAACCGGCATCAGTGTTTTCATACCAGTAGACTGAATGATATTTTTCATCCTTCTTTTCGAGAATGAATTTTCTGACTTTTCCAAATCCTTTAATATAAAAATCCTTCTCTTCAGTCATCCCGAATCCGGATGCATTCCAGCAGATCCTGGGAGGATGACCGGAACGGAAAGGATTCAGTCCTCTTTTCACTATCAGCTTGGCATCATTTCTGCTGTAGGCTGCCGCTATTTCATCTGTTCCCTGATTTTTATCTCCGGCAGTCCTGGCATAACCGAAAAAGGAATCCGGCCAATCCTTCCATTTTTTTGTTTTTCCCGACGGAACAAAAAACAGAAAAACGAATGCACATATGGGAAGAAAAATCTCCCATCTTTTTTGAAAAACTGGAAGAACCGTATCGAGTCTGACTTTCTTTCCTTCCAGAAACACTATAAAGAAAAAAAAGATCGGAAAAAATATCATTACAGAATATATAAAAATACCAGCAGCATTATGAAAAATTGGATTTTCCAGATTTCTTCCGGAAAGAACAAGAATAAGAATTCTTGTAAGGTTGGCAGGAAGCCAGAGAAAGGAACCTGCAGCAAAGACAACGGTCCTGAATGCATTCAATCGGTTCATTTCTGAAGACGCACCCAGTCTTTCAAGTATGCATACTGTAAGTGCTGATATATTCAGAAATTTCAGACCCTCGCAGACCTGATCTACAGTAAAAACCATATCTCTGAAAACAAGACTGTTTCCTGAAGTTCTGCATTCCGAAAAAATCGTCAGAAGATTGCAGGAAATTTCTGTCAGTCGAAGCCTGAGAGGCATTCCTATGAAATAAGTAAACATTCCCGTTTCAAGTGGAGGAATCAGAAGCAGTAGAAAATATCCTCCAATTCGAAACTGAAGAGAAAAACTTTTCAGCAGTGCATTCAGTATCGGGATGCAGGAAACATAAAGAATCTGTATGGAATTCATATAGACTCCGAAAGCTGCAAAAGGAATCGAGAGTAGAACTGGAATTGCAGACTTTACCGGACCAGTCTCTCCATCTGTTTTTTTTAAGAACATAGGGAGAAACAGGAGAGGGTAAAAATGGAAAAGTGAATTTGCTGAAATCATCTCCCCGCAGGTACAGTCCTGAATCTTTTAAATATCCAGACAGCAGAAATAAGAGAGACAAGAAAAAATATCCATTCTTCCGGTTCAGGAACTGTCCCATCCTTGCTTTTCAGAAAACTGTCCTGAAGTGATGAACTTCCGAGCCCGCCTGACTTTTTCTTGATCCCGAATCTTTCATAGTCGGCTTCCGACTCGAGCACAATCAGTGATGTTACGGGAGTCACTGCTTTGATGAATTCCGCTTTTTCCAGAATATCCTTCCATTCATTCTGGCCTATGTCCTTTTTCC
>JBPOJG010000182.1:0-11246 GCA_052033835.1 Spirochaetota bacterium | reverse complement strand
ATATCAGTCACTTTCCTCATTTTAGGAAGGTAAAACGGATGAAGCCCTGACAGAATAATAAAATCAGTCGGTTTTACCGGCATAGGTTCAGTGAATTTTCCTGTATGATGATCATAGTCCGGTCTGTAGATCGTTTCGCCTTTCTTCAGTCTGATCAGATTTTCTGCCTGTCTTTCAAGATAATTTGCGCGAGGATTGAGATGAGTGATTTTTTCATAATTCTGATTTCCCCTCTCCCATCTGTGATCACCGTCCCCTTCCAGAAGAGTCACTGAAGGAGAAAGAAGTCTTTCGAGTGAATGCAGAAGAGTGGACTTGCCTGCCCCGCTGTCGCCTCCGATTCCGATCAGAACAGACTGAAGTTTTGTATATACCCTGTTGGAACGCACTCCCCTTCTGTATATGACATAGAGGTTGACTGCGAGTGAAACCTGAAGAAACGTATAGAAAAGACTAACTGTCTTAAAATTCCCGCTTTTAAAATCCAGAACAGTTCCCAGAAATTTCAGATCAGGATAATCTCCCTTCCATACAAAAACAAAGTACATAAAAAACGATAAAGTCAGTAGACTGTAAAGTCCAAAAATTTCCCGTCTGATCCGTATAAAACGAAGATAAAAATACATCAGAAAGGGCAGAACCCACACATACCAGCCCGGTGCAGGCGGAATAAGAAGTACAAAGACCGAAAAAAGAATGGAAAGCCAAGTCATCAGAATATCTTTGTTGACTCTGGGATATGAGAAAAACCTAATGTAGATAAAAAGAACTGCTGCCATTGCCAGATTCATATCATTGTTTCCGATTCTGTAATGGAAGGTCAGAAGAAGGGCCTGCTGCTTGGAATTCAGAATGACCATTGACAGAAAATCCTCACTGAAATACCAAGGAAGGCTCACAGCCGAGTAAATCATTCCCGCAATCATTGAATATCCTGCTGCAAGTCTCAGTCCTTTCTTTCTGAAAACATAAATCATCAGAAGAGGAGCTGCTGCTGCAATATGGAGCTTAAAACATACTGCAAGTCCCAAAAATATAGAAGATTTTATAATCTTGTCATTTATCAAAAGTACTACTGAATAAAAAAGAAGAGCAGTCGGCCAGATATCCATCTGTCCGTGCATATAAATGGAGTAAATGAGAATCGGAGAAAGCCCGTACAGAAGAAAGACAGCTCTTTTCTGCATCGGAAAAATTTTCAGAAGAGTTCTGTGTATTATTAGATCAGCCCCGAGTGCCGGCACAATAAAACAGGTTTTCTGGAGAAATGGAAAAAAGACAGCGGGTATCTGAAAAATACCGTAAAGATACAGCATTAGAGGATGGTAGGGAAAGGAGTCAGGCTGAACTGCAGAAAAGGTTTTCCAAGGATTTTGAAAATTTAAGCCTGCAATGTTTTCAGCAAAAGACTTCAAAAAGGGCAGAAAAAGTCTATCCGGGTAATCAGAGGAAAAAAGATGAAACAGGTAAACCTTAAACAGAGCGAGAAAGAAAAATGCACCGGCTGTATTCCATTTTGTCACTGACCTTTTAAAGAAAAGACTCATTCAACATCTGCCAGAGAAAATACTCTAAGCCCCTCTATACGTTTCAACTCTCTGTAACACGGTTTTTTTGCACATCCTTTTTTTTCTTCAAAAATCAAATGTCTGTCTCTTTCCAGAATTGATTCTGCTGTTTCAAAATATCTCTTATTTTTGACTTCAGTCAGTGCAAAAAAATAATCACCAATAATGACAAAATCATATTTTCTATCCCAACCAAAAAAAGGACCCCAGAATTTTTCAAATATAAAACGTTCTTTAACCTCTTTCTGATCAAATAAAAAGGGATCAATTGCGACAAACATTACGCTGTTTTTTTCAACCTGTTTTTTTTCGAGAAGCTCCCTGATTCCCTGATATCTTGCATAACCAAGTCTGAATTCCTCTGCCTTAGTCCTCTCAGCCATAACTTGATAATAAATACGGGACTTATTAAAATTAATCAACAGCAGAACAGAAAGCAGAACTAAAATGCCAGCATCTTTCAACCCAGATAGAAAATCGGAATAGAAAAAAAACTTTCTGAACCACCCTGCTGAAAAGCGGAAATCTACGCACTGAAACAAAGAGATAATAAAAAACACAGTGAAAAAATGCATATAAAATCCCCAGATTCTTTTGACTCCCATTGCAATTGAAATAAAAAAGAGCACAGTGAGAAAAAAAGCTGCAGTCTTTTTTCTGGAATCTGAAGTTCTTAGAAGAATCATGGAACTGTTCTGAATAATACTGATAAAATATATCACATACACTGCTGTCACCAAATAGACAGGACTGTTCCATAAAACTTCAATGCTGTAACGGAACCAGGTCAGCAGATTTACCGTATCACTGTCATCACCCTGAGTCGTATTCTTAAATGTATATTGAATCCAGGGTTCATAATCCAACTTAAACAAAATGGGAACAGATATGCACAGTCCTAAAAGAATGAAAAGCAGAATAGAAAATGCTTTTAAATAAAAGCGGAGTTCCTGCATTTTTCGAAAATGGGAATGCAGAAAGAGTAATCCGCACACCGGAAGAGTGACCAGTGTGGAAATTTTCGCACCGAAAGACATTCCCCAGAGAATCCAAATATAGGGATTTCTGAATCTGCTCTTAAATCCATAATGAAAAAATAATGACAGAAGAAAAAGCTGAAGAGGTTCCGGTTTAGGCATAGTTGCATAGTATCCGGAAAAGGGCAGAAACAGCAGTACTGCAAAACAGAAGATTTTCTGGAAGTTCCTTTTTACAAACGTTTCAGTGAGTATAAAATAAGAAACCGCCTGCAGAACAGCAGAAGTCATTCGAGTTGCAAAAATCTGTCCGGGTTCATCGAAAATCAAAGAAGGTATCCAGGAAAAAAGAGCAGATACATTCCAGAAAATCCGACCGTATCGATACTCTCTTCCGTCAGTAATCTCAAAAAAGAATGATTCCCAATTTTCCGAATGGAGAATTCTGTAGACCCCGTCAAAACTCACCTGCTCATCCATGAAGAGAAATCTGCCGCCGAGAAGCAGATCAGAGTTTGCATAGGAAGTGAGAAGCATATAGACAAAAAACAGAATCACAGCAGAAAGTTTGTACATGAACCCTCGAAAAAACCCTCCGCCAGGAACCGTATTACCGTGTCCATTGAATATAAGCGGAAACTTTTATAAAATATTTGATAGTTTTAAAAAAAGTCTTCAGTAATATTGACGGAAAAAGTTCTGAAATTATTTCACAATAAATCCTTTTAGAAGAAAAACTGACACTTTATGCAGGCTGAATCCGGAGCAGTTCAGAAAAATAATGCTGTGACTATAATTTCTGTATAATTATAGTATGTCTTTTTGCATCCTGTCAGAATATATTCCAGTCTTTAGGAATGTATTTCTCGGGCATTTCTTTCTTGAAGTAGTTTTTCTTCCTTTGAAACAGATTGAAGAATATGATATGACGGACTGCTGCGACACCGTCCTTCCAGGTAATTTTTTTCCCTTCAATATAATTTCTAGGATAATAGGAAATAGGGAGTTCAAACACTCTTATTTTCAGTCTGCCAACTTTTGCAGTGACTTCAGGCTCAAATCCGAATCGGTTTGACTGAAGATTGATATTCTTGATAATATCGCTTTTGAATATCTTATAACAGGTTTCCATATCACTCACATACAGTCCCGAAAGCACATTACTGAGAAGTGTGAGAAAACGATTTACAAGATAGTGAAATGTTCGATGCACCTGTCTGGATTCCTTTCTGAATCTGGAGCCGTATACAACATCCGCCTTGCCCGCTATGATCGGAGCAATCAGCCCCGGAAGTTCAGTCATATCATATTCAAAATCAGCATCCTGAACAAGTATAATGTCGCCTGATGCCTCCAATATCCCAGTCCTCAGAGCAGCGCCCTTTCCCTGATTCTTTTCATGCTGAATGATTTTATGGGGACTTGAAAAAACAAAACTCTTCAGTATGCTGAAAGAATCGTCCTTTGAACAGTCATCCACGAAGACAAGTTCCTTTTCAGCAGGAAGGACGAGAGAATCAATCTGATCGAGGAAACTCTTCAGATGATCAGCCTCATTGTATATAGGAATAATCAGTGATATTTTCATTCAGATACTCCCCTTCAAGAAAAAATTTCTGCCGATAGAAGGCAAGTGGTTTATTTGAGATATATTTTTAAAAACGCTGACTGCCCTGAACAGAAGCAGTCTGTAATTTCCTTTACAAAAAACAGCAATTAAACGACAGTGACTATGGAGAATAAGAAACTCATTCTCTGTAAATAATTTATCGAGGAACAGTATGTCCTACATTCATCCATCAGCACACGTTGACAGCAGAGCAAAGATTGGAGAAGGCACAAAGATCTGGATCAATGTTCAGGTCAGAGAAGAAGTCACAATCGGCACAAACTGCGTAATTTCAAAAGATGTTTACATTGACAGAGATGTCAGAATAGGAAACAACTGCAAGGTGCAGAACAGTGTATCCGTTTATCACGGAGTCACAATTGAAGATGATGTATTCGTAGGTCCGAATGTGACATTCACAAACGACAGAGTTCCGAGAGCATTCGGTGACTGGAAAGTCACTCCGACTCTGATCAAAAAGGGAGCCAGTCTCGGTGCAAACTGCACAATTGTATGTGGAATTACAATCGGAGAATATGCTCTCGTTGCTGCGGGAAGCGTGGTGACAAAAGATGTGGAGCCGTACTCAATGGTTATGGGAAATCCAGCAAGGCATTCATATTATGTTGATACTATGGGAAACAGGGTGGAGAAAAAATAATGGCAAAAAGAATACTTGTTACAGGCGGAGCCGGATTTATCGGCAGCCATATTGTAGATGAACTCGTTAAAAAAGACTATGAAATTACTGTACTTGACAGTCTGATTCGCGGCAAAATCGAAAGTATTCAGCCGCATATTGATTCCAAAAGAATCACATTCATCAAGGGAGACATCCTGAACAAGGAAACAGTGGACAAGGCTGTAGCAAATGCCGATTACGTGTTTCATGAAGCTGCTGACAATATCAACAAGAGCCAGAAATTTCCTGCAGACTCTGTAGACGTAAATATGGTAGGCTCAGTGAATGTATTCGATGCATGTCTCAAGCACAATATCAAAAGAGTGATCTACGCATCCAGTGCATCCGTTTACGGCAATCCTAAAAAACTTCCCATGGTGGAATCGGATGAATTAAATCCAATTACACCGTATTGCATTACTAAGCGTGCATGTGAAAACCTGCTGAGTTTCTACAGCACAAAAGGACTGAAATACAATATCCTGAGATACTTCAATGTATACGGTGAAAGACAGAACACAGATGCATACTACACATCAGTCATCATCCTCTTCATCAAAAGACTTCTGAACGGAGAAGCTCCCAGAATTGACGGAGACGGCAGCCAGTCCATGGATTTTGTAAACATCAAAGACATTGCACAGGCAAACATACTTGCTCTCGAAACAGATGTGGAAAATGAAATATTCAATGTGGCTTCAGGAATGCAGACATCCATCAAGGAACTTGCAGAGATTCTGATCGACAGTCTGGGTCTGAAAATTCAGCCTGAGTTCAATCCAAGACCTGTTCTTGTCACAAGAAGACAGGCCGATATTTCCAAAATCCAGAAGATGCTCGGTTACAAAGTGACAGTCCACAGAGACGAAGGACTCAGAGCAGTTGCACAGGATGTAAAAAACAATATAGACAGATACTGATGATCAAGCTGATAAAACCTTATATTACCTATGATGAAGTAGAGGCTGAATTTCGGGCAATATTTGAATCCGGAATGTTTACCAGAGGCGCAAATGTGGAGAAATTTTCTGCATCACTCTGTAATTATACCGGTGCAAAATTCGGTTTTCTTGCCACTTCTGCAACAACAGCTCTTTCCATTTCTCTTCATACAATGGGAATCAAAAGAGGAGACGAGGTAATCGTTTCCGACTTTTCATTTCCTGCATCCGTGAATGTAATTGAAGACATTGGAGCAGTTCCCGTATTTGCAGATGTTTCTCTAGACACATATAATATGCTCCCAGAGGAACTGGAAAAAAAGATCACTGCAAAAACAAAGGCTGTGATGTTCGTGGATGCACTTGGAAATCCGACAGGAGTTCAAAAAATCCGCGAAATCTGCAAGGCAAAAAACATCCCTCTTTTAGAAGATGCGGCCTGTGCAATCGGGAGCAGTGAGGCAGGAGTAAAATGCGGAAATATTGCTGATCTGACCGTTTTCAGCTTTCATCCTAGAAAACTTCTCACTACTGGCGAGGGCGGAGCAATTCTTACCAATAATGAAAATTATTCCGAATTCCTGAAAGTCAAACTGAGTCACGGATCTGTAGTAAAAGACGGCAAGTTCGACTTCGTTGACTACGGTTACAATTACAGACTGACTGAAATGCAGTCCGTAATGGGATACAAACAGGTGGAAAAAATTGATGCAATTGTATCCGAAAGAAATGAAATTCGCAATCTTTATATTGCAAATCTTCAGTCTTCGGGATACAGGCCTCAGTTCATCGGATCCGACGTCACATACAATGTGCAGTCACTTGTATTCACAGTTCCTGAAAAAGTAAACAGAGACTCCCTTTCTCTTTTCCTCAGAGAAAATGGAGTTGAGTCCACTCTTGGAACCTACTGCCAGAGCGGAACAAGCTACTACAGAAAAAAATACAATGATGTTCAGAAAAACGGAATGTATCTTCAGACAAACACAATCACTCTCCCCTGCTACAGAGGAGTGGATGTAAAATATGTTACGGATACAATTCTCAAATACAAGGGAAATTGAGTTTGCTCAACCTGGACTCATTTCTTTCACTGTTCAAAAATCTCAGAAAAGAAAAAAAGGAAAAACATAACCGTGTTCTTCCTTTTGGAGATTATTTTTCAGACAGATGGGAAAAGGCTGAATTTCTGGGTTTCGGAGAAGGCAGTACTGTCTATGACAGCTGCCTTGTTCTGGGAAATGTAAAAGTAGGAAAAAAATGCTGGATCGGCCCTTACACGATCCTTGACGGGTCAGGCGGTCTGGAAATTGGAGACAACTGCGACATCAGTGCAGGAGTCCACATTTATTCACACGATACCGTAGACAGGGTGATTAAAAATGAAGAAGTCAAATATGCCCCTGTCAGAATAGGAAACAACTGCTATATTGGACCAAATGCAGTGATAGCAAAAGGAGTGACAATAGGCGATTTTACTGTAGTAGGAGCAAACAGTCTTGTGAACAGAGATATTCCTCCCAATTCCAAAGCATACGGAACTCCGGTAAAAATTTTTCCTAATGATATAAAATGATAACATTTACTTGCGACATAGACTGGGCTCCGGAAGAAGTCATTCAAGATACTCTTTCAATTTTCAATGAATTTTCAGCAAAATGCACAATTTTTGCAACTCATGATTCTCCCATTTTAAAAAACTGTGATAGGTCGCTTTTTGAAATTGGAATTCATCCAAATTTTAATCCTCTTCTGGACGGAACCGATACATCAAGAAATGCTGAAAAGATTATCTCAGACCTGAAAAACATCTTTCCAGAAGCAAGGGGGGTCCGTTCTCATTCACTGAATAATGGATCATATTTCTTCAGTAAATTTCAAAAACTGGGATTTACTTACGAAGCAAATACTGTTCTTCCATATATGTCAATTCCAGCTCCATGGAAAGACTGGTACGGACTATGGCATATCAGTTTCAACTGGGAAGACGATATTCATTTTTCCTACAAAAAAAAATATGAAGATATTGGAATAGAAGATGATTGTATAAGCAAATCTATTTTCAATTTTCATCCAGTTCATATTTTCCTGAACACAGAGAACGAAGAAAGATATATGTCTGCAAGGCAGTACTATAAAGATCCTGATAATCTAAACAAAATAAGAAACCGTTCATCAGCAAAAGGCACAAGAGATCTGCTTTTGTTTCTCTTAAATAAAGTCAAAAATGAAGGGATAACAACACATACTCTATCAGAAATCATTGAAAATAAGGAATGAAGAATGACACTGACTTTAGCAAAACTGAAGGAAATTATAAAATTCGATATAGAGGGAAACAGCAATTTGCTTTTCAGCGGTATCGGGCTAGCCGATACAAAAAAAGAAAACTCGATATCCTTTCTGGATGATGAAAAATATTTACCTCAGATTCTTGAGAATCAAAATATTACGGCTGTCATTACAACATCATTATTCAAGGACAGAATTAAGGAAAACGGCAAAGCGGTACTGCTGTGTGAAGATCCAAGGTATGAGTATTATGCATTATTCAATCAATTAGCAAAAATGAATAAGAAGAATGAAGAGAATCTGATTCATACCGAGGCCAAAATCAGCCCGCGAGCAAGCATTGCTGAGAGAAATGTCAAAATAGGAAAAGGAACGGTTATAGAACCGAACGTTGTTATTCTTGAAGATGTTGAAATCGGTGAAAACTGTATCATCAGGAGCGGTGCAGTTCTTGGAACGGAAGGCTTTGAATACAAACGGACATCAAAAGGGGTAATTCCTGTTTATCATGACGGAAAAATAATTATCGGAAATTTTGTAGAAATCGGAGCCAATTCCTGTGTGGATAAGGGTTTTTCATTCAGAGACACTATCATCAAAGATTATGTAAAAATTGATAATTTAGTTCATATAGCACATGCCGTTGAAATTGGTGAGGAGTCATTTGTGATTGCCTGTTCAATGGTAGCGGGAAGTGTCACCATAGGAAAAAAAGTCTGGCTGGGTCCCAACTGCAGTATCGCGCCTGGAGTCACCCTTGAAGATGAAGCTTTTATAACTTTAGGTTCAGTCGTAACAAAGAATGTAGGAAAAAACGAATGGGTTACAGGCAATTTTGCGATTCCCCATTCTCAATTCATCAAGAATCTGAAAGAAATATCAGCAAAAGGCAAACTATGAAAAAACTTTCCATCGTCATTCCATTCTTAAACGAAGCAGACAATCTGAAAAATGCCAAAGAAAAACTGAAAGTTCTGGATGACCTGTTCTCTAAGTCAAACTGCAGTCTTGAATACATATTTGTAGATGACGGGTCAACAGATGATTCAGTGAAAATTCTTCTTGAGGCCGCAATTCCAAATTCAAAAATTATATCTCTCTCTAAAAATTTTGGAACTCACTATGCTGTTCTGTCTGCAATTGACAATGCAAATTCTGATTTTCTTACCGTTATGGGAGCCGACTTTCAGGAACCCTCTGATCTGTTCATACGAATGTTCGAAAAATTAGAAAGTACTGGTGCAGACATTCTGTTTGGTCAAAGAGAAAACAGGGTCACAGACCTGTTTTCAAAAATATTTTCAAAGATATATAATTATCTTCTCCGGAAAATCGTATTTTCAGATTATCCTGAAAATGGCGGAGATATATTTATGATATCCAGAAAGGTAATGAATGTATTTAAGGCTAGTCCCGAAAAAAATACTTCTGTGATTGCATTTCTGTTTACCCTTGGTTTTCAGAAAGAATATATCAGTTATAAACAGTTGGAACGCACAATCGGAAAAAGCAAATGGACTCTGAAAAAGAAAATAAAACTGTTCACTGACACTTTTGTTTCTTTCACTATTCTGCCTCTCAGACTGATCACAATCACAGGAGTCATCGTATCCCTTTCAGGATTTGCATTCGGACTTTCCATTGTTGTTTATTATCTAATGGGATGGATTAAAACTCCAGGCTACTCCACAATCGTCGCACTGATTACATTCGGATTTGGATCAGTATTCCTGATGCTTGGGATCATTTCAGAATACCTCTGGAGAATGTTTGATCAGATCAGACCGAGACCCCGTTACATCATCCGCGAAAAATACGGGTTTGAAGACTTCTCAGAGGGGGAAAACTGAAACTATGTTCACTGTATTGAATAGAAAGAATCTAATTATGATTGCCATCTTCCTGGTCGGTGCCGCTATTGTGTTGCGCGGAAAAATCCAGATGAATACCGGGTTCACATTCCGGGA
This sequence comes from Spirochaetota bacterium, assembly GCA_052033835.1. GTDB lineage: Bacteria > Spirochaetota > Leptospiria > Leptospirales > Leptospiraceae > DAORDI01. Next base: position 1,210 of record JBPOJG010000182.1, on the reverse strand, counting down.
AATACTGTATTCATTCTTCGGCCTTATCCTGATACTGAATGAAAGAAAGCTCAGCAGATATAAAATATATCCTTATTTCATGACCGTTATAATGACATTACTTTTTTATGATGCTTACAGAGAGAACTTTTCGGCCACATGGTATATTATAGACGATCATAAAGTAGCAGAGTTTCAACTTTATCTGAGATCAGGATCTCATGGATTTTTGGAAACTTTATGTATGGGGACTTACAATGGGTTTGATGCTTTATGCACTCCTGGCGAAAACAGCATTCGATATCATCCGACTGCTCAGATTGTTCATTTCCTGAAACAAGTTTTTTTTGCAGAAAATCCTCTGCTCTGGTTCATCGAAAAATTCACAGTCATCTATATCTCTTTATTGCTTACGTTTTACATCATCTCCAGATTTACAGGTTATGCTTTTGCTTTATTTTTTACCGTTGTTGTATTCTCTGAAAAATATTTCAGTCATTTTTTTATTATGCATATGCCCAGCGAAACCTATGGAGTTCTCTGTTATGCAGTCTGCGGGTATTCTGTCTACAGACTGATGCAGGAAACTGTTTCTGAGAGAGAATATAAAATTCAGTGGATTCTGCTTGGAACATTCAGTCTCATAGGAATAGGAATGAAGGAGAATCTGATTGTATTTATTTTTCCGGTACTGCTGATGCTCATTCTGGAAATTTCAAAAAAGAAAATCAATTTTCTGAATATAACATTTTCAGTATTACCTGTCCTTTTGACTCTTCTAGTTGTTTATGCAGTTGTTTCAGCACTGTCAAAATCCGGACAGGATATATATGCCAGAGATACAAAAGCTGTCACCAGACTGCCTATGCTTCTGAAAGCCCTTTCAATGACAGAAATTCATTTCTATGCATTGTTCATTATTTTATCATTCAGTGCTTCCATCCGATACATTTACAGACCGATCCAAAACTATGGCAGAAATCTTTTCCTGTTTGCTCTTCTGCAGGGATATAATTTATTAAATTTCTACTTTCAATTTGTATTTTATAATGCAGAAATTCCGCAGCACACAAGATATGATTTTCCAGGAATGACTGTGTTTCCATTTTTCTGGGTAATCAATTTGATTTATCTGACAGTTCTTCTTAGAGGGGTCGGGAATTGGAAATTATATGTTACGGTTTTTAAGGCAGGAGTCGGAGCAGCCCTTCTGGTGTTGGTCATTAAAAAT
>JBPOJG010000316.1:0-32419 GCA_052033835.1 Spirochaetota bacterium | reverse complement strand
GTGAGAATATGACTGAAAAGGAATTTTTTGCTGATCTAAAGAACTGGTAATGAATACCAGACTTATCATCAAAAGAAGATTTAGGGATGACCTAAAAAACTTCTTTGATTTCATTAAAAAAGATTCTCCTCTCAACGCAGAAAAATTCAAAACCGGCATCAAACCTCAGCTGGACAGGATTAAATCCCATCCGATGGCATACCCAAAACTGGATCTGGAAGATCTGGAAAATAATAATGGGCTTTACAGATTCTGCCATTATATGAAATCATTTAAAATTATTTATAAAACAGACAATAAAACTGTCACTGTCCTCGGAATTGTTCATGACAGACAGCACTCAGATTCCATTCTGAAGATCTCATTTGACTCCGCTTAAAATCTGGTAATTACTGAAAATGTAATTCCGTAAAATCCGATATTTTTTCTGTGTGCTGCCGATGTGATCTGAAGTGAGGATGTTGCTTCATTGAGTTCGTTATTGCTGAAATAGTATCCCTTCGGCTTATTCTGAAGTGCACCTGCAATCTGCCAGTATCCCCCGATTTTCAGTCCAAGCTCATCCATAAATCGAATGATGAATCCCATTTCCTGATTCAAAAGAACTCCGTACATATGAGAATATTTCAAGGATGCATACTGCAGATTCGGAGACAGTGTAAAGGGACTCTTGACCTTGCCTGAAAAATCCTTTGTGTCATATCCGTAGGAATTCAATTCAAGGCTTCCGAAAAAATACTGCAGATCCATCAGATAGTACATTCCGAACCAGCCCCAGACTCCGCTTGCTCCGACTGTCATTGAATAAGCCTTATAATCAAATTTCATATTGCCTACTCCCGCAAATACACTTCCCGGAAACAGAGTTCCTCCGGAAATTCTGGGAAATTTAATTCCGTAATTGTTAAATGGCCCTCCCTGGACTCCTGCCTCATATCCGAGAGAAACCTCAAATGAAAAATCGGAGAGATAGTCCATAGGACCGATCCCGAAATTGATTCTTCTCTGATGCAGTGTGCTCTGCACATTATCATATATATATGTGCCTTTGGTTCCCAGAGAGGTTCTGCTGTAATTGATTTTGGCTGAATCTGCATAAGCAAGGCCGACAAAGAAGAGTTCTCCCAGTTTATGGCTTATCTTGATTCTGCCGGAGGAAGTCGCCTCGTTTGATCTGTTGATTTCCCGAAAATATTCTGAACTGTTTGAAGTCAGACTGTTGGCAAGTCTCATATTGGAAAGAAGAGAACCGACTGTCTCCGGGCTTCTCGAACTTGCATTCGTGTTCATTGCGCCGATTTCAATCAGTCGCAGAAGTGTCTTCTTGCCCCCGTAACCGCTGTCCTCGTCTACGGCATATATCCCTGAAAATGTATTAAAAAATAGTATAAATATATAAAATATAAAATTACTTAATTTCACTGTATGCATAAAATCAGTCCTTCACTCTTTTTCGAGACTAAACCTTTTTTCCTGAGATGCTCACTTCCTGTCAAGCAGATCTCTGCTCAACGGAAAACCAGTCAGCATATTTCCAGACTGACTGTCGTTGAAGGACAGGAACGGGCAGTCTTCTGTTCACACAGCAGATTTGCCCGTTTATCAAAGTCAGAATCGATAAGCAAATTCTACAGTATAGTATTTTATGGAATCCTTGTATGTCGGATAAGGACCATAGTCTCTGTAAGGAGAGGATGTGCCTGATACAGCCTTTGTTTTAAGATGTTCAAGTTTATAGCTGAGATCCCTTGTTTCATAACTTGCTCTCATAAAGAACTTTTCATTAAAGAAATAAGTGTATCCCAGATTGACAGCGTTTCCTGTCACCGCACCTTCATAAGTAGTCTTCGTTCCCACCTGATAAGGAATCACTCCGCTCAGAAGAGCATAAGATGTCTGCACGGAAGATCCGTTTGCCTTTCCGTTCAGGATGGAATAAGAGAAATCCAGTTCCTGATTTTTGGCAAGAGCCAGACGGTACGACAGTCCAAGAATAAGATATCCCGCATAGTCAGTCTGATCAAATTTCGACGGGATCGGATAAATAAAAGAGGTTGTAGAAGTCGGTGTAGTGGAGCCTCCAAAACTGAAAAGAGAACCGGTGGTTGTTGACGTTACGTTACCCCACGGAGTTGATGTGCCTTTGACATTGTCTCCCTGCAGTGCAAACCCGAGCTTGATTCCGAGGCCCTGAAGAAACTTGGACGGATGATCAGGAAGAAGATAAATATCATGATCATACTGAAACAGTCCCCTCTTCAAAGGATTTGCCTTGGTCATCTCCAGCCTGTTTTCGAAACTCTGAACTCTTAAAAAGAGCAGATCAATGCTGCTCTGTTCTCTCGCGAAAGCGCTGTATTTCAGATCATCAGTGGTCACATATCGGAGCATCAGATTTGCTCTGTGTCTGGCAGAAGAGCCGAGTTTTATTCCAAATGTCAGAGCCTTTGCATCAAGTGCAGAAGGAGTCCCGCCGTGCACTGGAAAACTTGAAGAATCGTACGGCAAAGCAAGCAGAGTATTTACTGCCCTGGATCTCTGAACATTGTACATATTGCCCAGGGAACCTGACTTCCATTCCGCCTTTCCAAGCTGAACGTAAAAGTTTTTTTTTCTGTCAAGTCCTGATCCGGAACCCTCCTCGGAAACAGTCTCCTGGGAATACACAGAAAAAACAAAAGTCAGAAAAAACAAAATAATGAACGGTCTCATTTTTCACCCTTATAGTATATTTGCAGATTTTATAAGAAATTCACGAAAAACTCTGTCAAGTCTTTTTCCTTAATATTTTATCTCTTGCACTCATTTCGGCAGAGGAAAGAAAGGATTCATGAAAAATTCTTTGGTTTTACTTTTAACATCTCTCCTGTTTACTGTTTCCATGAACGCTGAAAAACTTTATCACTCGGAAACCGGCAGAGAAATTGACATACCTTATATTTATGAACTGATGAAATCTCATGATGTACTTCTTCTGGGAGAGGAGCATGATGATGAGGAAGGTCACAGACTGAAGCTGGGGCTGATGGAGTTTTTTGCGGAAAAGGAAAAATTCGGAATAGGAATGGAGTTTCTTGAGAGAGATTCACAGATTCCCGCAGATGAATATCTTTCAGACTTCATCGATGAGAAACTGCTCCTGTCTTCATTGAGCGTCAATGTGTCAGGCCAGATCACTCCTTATCTTCCTTTTATCCGTCTGGCAAAAATGAAAAATCTTCCGCTCATTGCGACAAATGTGCAGAGACGGTATGCAAGAATTGTATCTCAGAAAGGTCTCTCTGAACTGAAAAGACTCAAGACCCTGCTGAAGTCCGACCTGCCTGATCTGGAGGAAGTGAATTCAGTGCGAAATCCTGTTTATGATGCAAAACTTTCTGCACTGTTCGGATCACATTCGGGAGCTGAAAATGAAAGAACCCAGAGGTTCACTGAAGCACAGAATTTGTGGGATGCTTCGATGTGCGAAAAAATCCATTCTTTCGTGACAGAAAAAAAGCTGAAACTCATTCATATCAACGGAAGGTTTCACAGTGATGAAAATCTGGGCCTCGCATTCCGACTGAAAAAGAAAGGACTCCGTGTTCTGACAGTGTCAATGTTCAGAACAGAAAAAGAAGAGACTATACTTTCAGATTTATTTCATCTTGCCGACATAGTGTGGATCACAGGAAAAAGATAGTCAGTCTATCAGATTGTCAATATGGATATTAAGTGACTTCATCTTGCGGTACAGATTTGTTCTTTCTATACCTAGAATTTTTGCACAGCGGGAAATATTTCCTTCATTATTCTGCAGCGTTTTTATGATATATTCTCTTTCAAATTCTTCCTTTGCTTTCTTCAGATCTCCCTGCTCAAATATTTCTTCCGCCTTGCTGAATCCTTTCAATGCATCCTTTGCATCCTTTGCACGGATCGTATCAGATACAGTCATAATGCAGAGTCTTTCGACCACGTTTTTCAGCTCACGGATATTGCCCGGCCAGAAATGATTTGTCAGAATTTCCACTGCCTCCTTGTCTATCTTCTTTGAGGAAAGCTGATTTTCATGCGCAGTCTCTTTCATATAATAATCCAGAAGAAGAGGAATGTCGGTTCTTCGTTCCCGCAGAGGAGGGATTACAATAGGAATTACATTCAGTCTGTAGTACAGATCTTCTCTGAAACGTCCTTCCTTGATCGCATCCTCCACAGGGATATTTGTGGCCGCAATCACTCTCACATCCACCTGCATGGTTTCAGTACCGCCTACTCTTTCGAATCTCTGCTCCTGAAGAATCCTGAGAACCTTCGCCTGAGCAGACAGCGACATATCACATATCTCATCAAGAAAAAGTGTACCTGAATTTGCAGCCTCAAACTTTCCTATCTTTCTGTCCAGAGCCCCGGTAAATGCTCCCTTCTCATGTCCGAAAAGCTCCGATTCAATCAGTTCTTCCGGACTTGCTGCACAGTTGATTTCAATATACGGATTCGTTTTCCTTCTGGAATTCATGACTATTGTCTTGGCAACAAGTTCCTTTCCCGTTCCATTCTCCCCATAAATAAAAACTCTTACATTCGCGGCAGCTGCCTGAGCAATTGCAAATTTGACTTTTCTGATAGATGAAGAATTTCCGATGATTGGATCATATTCGAGCCGGACTTCAGGAACAGCCTCGGTCTTGTTCTGCTGAAGCACATTTTCAACAGTGCCTAGAATTTTTTCAATTGAGAGAGGTTTTTCAAGAAAATCTACTGCACCTTTTTTGGTGGCATTCACTGCCATTTCAATTGTTCCGTGTCCTGAAATCATGACAATAGGTATCAGAGGATATATTTTTCTGCATTCATCGAGAATTTCAAGGCCGTCATCCTTTCCCATCCAGACATCCAGAAGAATCAGTGCGGGCCTTTCCCGAGACAGACTTTTCAGAAGAGACTTCCTGTTGGAAAAATCCTCCACCTCATAGTTTTCATCCTCCAGAACCTGACGAAGGGCTCTCCGTATTTCTAATTCATCATCTGCTATATATATTTTCATTATGACTCCTGAGAGGGAAGTTCTATCTTGAAGCAGCACCCGCCGAGCTTCGAACTTTCCACATAAATATGACCGTGGTGATCAAGGATTGTCTTCTGCACAATTGTCAGGCCGATGCCCGAACCGTGTCCTTCCTTAGTGGAAAAATAAGCTTCAAATATTTTTTCTCTCATTTTTTCAGGTATCCCGGGACCGCTGTCCTCTACACTGATCACAACATGCTTTCGTATGAACTTTCGCTCCACTGAGGCACTGACTGAAATCAAATCTGCCTTCTTCTCTTCTGAAGACTCTTCTTTTTTCTGAGTCAGTACAGCTTCAACAGCATTTTTGATGAGGTTGTTCACTGCACCTAGAAAAAGTCTTTTGTCTATGAACACCTCAGGCAGATTCTTCGATATCTTCAGTCTGAATTCTATTTCAGGATGACTGTCCTTGAAAAGCTGCACTGATTCTTCAATGATCGGTTCAATGTTCTGATTGATGAGTACGGGGGAGGGCATTCTGGCAAATTCAGAAAATTCCTTCACAAGATGTTCAAGCACTCTCACCTGACCGACAATCGTATCTGTTCCGCTTTTTACAATTTCAGAAAATTTCTCTCTGTTCGGATTTTCAAGATTTCGTCTTATCCTTTCAGCAGAGAGCTGAATCGGAGTCAGAGGATTCTTGATTTCATGAGCCATTCTCTGAGCCACTTCCTTCCAGGCCGCAACTCTCTGTATCGTATACAGTTCTTCGGTCTTTGATTTCAGATCCATTGTCATCTGATTGAAGGACTCGATCAGAATTCCCATCTCCCCCTCTTCCCTGTTCTCAAGAAAAACATCAGTCTCTCCCTTGGATACAAGTCTGACTGCATCGGCCAGAAGAACGATCGGTCTTGAAATCTGCCTGGCAAAAAGAAAGGAAACTGCGATAGAAATTGCAAATATTGCAATAAAAAATATCCCAAGGGTCAGTCTGAGAGAGAATGGAACCTTCTCCTTCCAGAGGTCGGCCACATTATATGAATTTTCCGTATTCAGAATGTCGAAGATTGCATCTTCCATTCCGGAATGAATCTTTCTTCCGAGAAGAATAAAGTTTCCTTCTCTCTGAAGATTGATTCTGAATATAATGTAAGCCTTGTCTTTTCTGTAAAGATTGAAAGATGAGAAAATTTCATCATCCTTTTTGCTGAAATTTTCCGGAAATACTTTTCCTATATAAGGCACTTCGGCAATCAGAACATTCCTGCTGAAATAAGCTGCATAATATCTGTCTGCATCACTGATTCCCAAATCGTTCAGATTTTTCTGTATGAACTCCGGAGAAGGGTCCCTGCCTCCGAGAAGACTGTGAAGCAGTCTTGCTTTCTGATAGATATGTTTTCTGTCTTCTGATTCAGTATATGCTACAAAGTTTCTGGAATGTCTGAGAGCCGCTGAGACATCAATCCGATAAAAACTTTCCACAAGTTTTCCTATGACATTTGAGCTCAATATGACTACAGGGATAGCAGGCAGAATCGATACGAATATGAAACCGATAGTGAGTCTGTAACGGATGCTGCTCCTTGCCTTTCCTGTCTTTCTGATTCTGAAATTTCTGTATATGGAAAGCACAATCAGAGCAAGAATCAGAAACGGAATTACAAAGAATCCGTAACCTATAATCCTGTCTGTAAAATCCGCGTTTGACTTATCATTAAAAATAATTGTTTCTGCAAGCGCAATGGCCACAAATATGCAGAACATAAATATGTACAGATCCCTCAGGTAATAATTGAGTTCCTTGTTTTTTTTAAGCTGGCTCCAGAGACTCATCAGACAAAATTCGACTCGACAAGCCGTTTCAGTTCAGACACTGCAGACTCTTCCTCATCGCCTTCCGCACATACCTCAAATTCAGCTCCGGGACCGAGTGCAAGCATCATCAGTCCAAGAATGCTTTTGCCGTTCACCTCAATCCCGTTTCTTTTAACTGTAATTTCACAGGGAAACTTTGCAGCTGTCTGCACAAATACAGACGCAGGACGGGCATGAAGCCCCTGGCTGTCAGAAAGAATTTTCAGTTTGACTTCTTTCACAGATCACCGGCCTCTTCAATCAGCTTTGCAATCCTTGTACTGAATTCTCTTGCACTGTTGATTCCCTGTTTTTTCAGTCTGTGGTTCATTGCTGCAGTCTCAAGCAGAATAGGAATGTTCCTGCCTGGCTTCACAGGTATTGTAAGAGAAGGAATATCCACTTCCAGAATACTTTCATACTTTTCATCGAGACCTGTTCTGTCGTAATTTGCACCGGGCACAGATTCTTCAATATGAATCACGAGCTCAATGATGACCTCATCCTTGATTGCACCTGCTCCGAATATATACTGTATATTCAGTATCCCAAGTCCTCTGATCTCCATAAAATGTTTCTGTGCATTGTGACAGGAACCGACTAAGTATGATTCTGAAATTCTTCTGATTTCGACATAGTCGTCAGCAACAAGTCTGTGGCCTCTCTCAATCAGCTCGAGTGCAGTCTCGCTTTTTCCTACCCCGCTTTTTCCCTGCAACAGAACTCCAATTCCGAATATCTCAATCAGAACTCCATGATATACTTTCATCGGTGCAAGATTTCGGTTCAGGATCTGAGAAATCAGGGTCACAAAAATGGATGTACTCTTTTCCGTCATAAAAACAGGCACATTCATTTTCTCTGCTTCATCAAGCCATTCCTTTCTTGGGAAATTTCCATGAGTAAAAATAAGACATGTGAAATTGTAGGAGAAAAATTTTGCAGAAAGACTTTCGAGCTCTTCCGCATTCAGACTGTTCAGATAGGCCCATTCTCCCTTTCCGAAAATCTGTATCCTGTCGCTTGCAAAATATTCAAAGAAGCCTGTCAGTGAAAGTCCGGGTCTGTTGATTTCAGGAGTGATTACAGCCTTGCCGAGTCCTCCTCTGCCTGCAAGAAGAGTAAGTCCAAGCTCTTTGTGATTTTCTTCAATCTGTGCTACAGTAAACTTATTCATAGAGAATACTCCTGACTGATTGCGTTCATTCTTTTTCTTCTGCTCGCAGGCGGAATCTTCAGAATCTTTCTGTATTTGGATACTGTCCTGCGCGCCACATCGGCTCCCATCTCGCTGATCTTTTCAGAGATTTCCTGATCAGAGAGAGGATCAAGCTTATCTTCATCCTTAATCAGAGTTCTCATCAGATCCTGGATTTTCTTGGATGAATGAGAGTCCTCTCCTTCTGAATTTTTCAGAGACGAACTGAAAAACCATTTCAGCTCAAGTACGCCCCAGGAAGTCTGAACATATTTATTTGCTGTCACCCTGGAAATTGTAGACTCGTGCATTCCAAGTCTTTCTGCAATATCTTTCAGGGTCATCGGTTTCAGACAGTGTATCCCGTATTTAAAAAAATCAATCTGAAGTTCCACTATTGAATTCATCACTTTCATCATCGTCTGCTTTCTCTGATGAATCGATCTTATAAAAGACTGAGCAGAATTTACCCTGTTTGCAATGAATTCCTTGTCCTTTGAATTTGTGACCTTTACCAGATCCTTGTATTCCTTGTTTACTGACAGCTTCGGAATCCATTCATCATTTACAAAAATACTGAACTCGCCTTCGGTTTCCTTTATGGCAATATCCGGATAAATATAGTTCGGCTTTTTTTCCTGGTATTCAGTTGCGGGGAAAGGCTCAAGCTTTCTGACAAGTTTCACCAGGTCCATAATACCTTCCTCCGGCAGCTTCATGGATCTGGATATCTTTTTATAATCAAGCTTTTCCAAATCGGAAAAATGTTCTTTCAGCAGAATCTGCAGTTCCGCATTCTCAGGAAAAAGGATTTCTGCCTGTATCAGAAGTGATTCCTGAATATTGCGTGCTCCGATTCCAAGGGGATCCAGTCTGTGCATAACTTTCAGAATTTTTCTGATTTTTTCAGAAGGAACAGAGATCATTTCCGCTATTTCTTCAGGTGATTCTGGAATGAATCCTTTTCCATCAAGCATCGAAATCAGTTCTTCTGCAAGAAGAACCTCAGCTTCATTCAGAGAAGTAAGTCTGATCTGCTCGAGAAGATACTCGCCGAGATTTTTTGCAAATGCGGAGGACTCAATAAATTTCTGATTTCTGTTGGAGGCTTCCGAGTCGCCTCTTCTCATATCGTAAGCAGCAGTCTCCTGCCATGCAACGTCGGTACTTTTAAATGAATCCAGCTCCTCTGATTTTTTCTTTTCGTATACAGAAAGAAGATCCTGCAGTCTGGATTTTTCAGGATTATAGACTTCTTCAAGAAGCGGATTTTCTTCGAGCTCAAATTCTATTTTTTCAGAAAGTTCAATATTAGAAAGCTCCAGAAGCTTGATCGAATTTCTCAAATCCTGAGTCAGAACAAGTTTCTGTGTCTGCTTCTGATATAATCCCTGACTCAGTCCCATAATTATAAAGTAAAATCTTCCCCGAGATAGATACGTCTGGTTTCAGGATCATTCACAAGATCCGAAGTGGAACCTGAAATCAGAATCTTTCCGCTGTACATAATATATGCTCTGTCTGTAATCTTCAGGGTTTCTCTTACATTATGATCAGTAATCAGGATGCCGAGTCCCCTTTTTTTCAGTGAACTGATGACAGACTGAATGTCCTTGACTGCGATCGGATCGACCCCGGCAAAAGGTTCATCCAGAAGTATAAAATCAGGATTGGTCGCAAGCGCCCTCGCAATTTCGCATCTCCTTCTTTCACCTCCCGAAAGAGTAAAACCCTGCTGATTGGCAACTCTCATAATCTGAAGTTCAATCAGAAGTTCGTCTCTTCTCTCTTCAATTTCCTTTCTGGAAAGATCCATTGTTTCAAGAACTGCTTCAAGATTTTCTGCAACTGTAAGTTTTCTGAAAATGGAAGCTTCCTGAGCGAGATAACCTACCCCTAGTCGCGCTCTCTGAAACATCGGTACATTTGTGACGTCTATATCGTCGATAAATACAGATCCTTCATCCGGAACAGTAAACCCTACCGACATATAAAAAGATGTAGATTTTCCTGCCCCATTCGGTCCGAGCAGACCTACAATTTCACCCTTGCTGATATTGAAACTCGCACCGTCCACAACTCTTCTTTTGTTGTAGATCTTGACTAGATTCTCCATCCGGAAATTTTTCTGTTTGATCTCCATTGTCTTCTTTGCAAACTCACCTTAGATCTTCCATTTTCAATTGAAAAACATTTTTGTCAAGCATTTTTTTAATATTGGCATGATTTTTGCTTGGTATATTTATATCACGGGAACAGATCCTGCCTGCGAGGCAATTACGCTATCTGATTAATTTCGAAACAGAATGCTTTTCCGATGCATCCGGATCACGCAAGTTCTCAAAATCTGAAAAATCCATAAAACTTTTCGAATCTGCACTCTAAGAATCCTGTACCGGAATTTAAATTCCCGTGTCTAAGAATTACAGCGAATCAGTAATAAATGAACAGTTTCAAGAGAATCATCTGAATGAACTTATATCAGAATACGATTTACTGATTCGGTATATCCGAAGATATATAAGAAAAATCTAATATACTTCCGGACAGTTTTCCCGCTGGCAAACTTCAGACAGACAATGTATCATATTGACTCCAAGGATGGACGGATACCTTGTCAAACCGATCCATACGGATACACTTTTTAATGAAATGTCAAAGTGTTTAAAATATGAATTCAGAGAAAAAGGATTCAGCGGATTTCTAAACAAGCCGGTCAGTCCGAATGATATCAGCACAGTCCTTCAGAAATGGCTCAATATAGAATGACGCAAATATGTTAATGGTGATCGTGCTGAATTTTGCCATCCGTATGGCCGGAATGTTTTTCATGATGTTCCGTACCGGGAGTATGGCATGTTTTGGCTTTTGCCGGATCACCGATTTTTACATAAAGAGAAGAGATTCCCACAACACCCAGAACAAGATAAATCATTTTGAGCTGCCCTGTGCTGAGTTTTCTTTTCAATATATTGTAGGAAAGAAATATCACTGAATTTCCGGGAAGAGTCCCTAAGAAGAAAAGTGACATCCCTGCAGCCCCGAGAAATGCATTTCCTGCAGCAAGACTCACGGCATATGCAGGATACAAAGCACCGCAGGGAAGAAAGCCAGTGACAATCCCGAGAAGAAAATTTCCAAAATATGCATTTTTGCCGCGACCAATCATATCCATCAGGGGGGCTGCAAATTTTTCAGCAAATCCGAGTTTGATATTTACAAAAACAGAAAGCAGTACTAGCGCAATTGAGATGATTGCAGAAATTCGGATGACCGCTCCTGACTCAATGATACCGTTCACTGCACTGCCTCCAAGACCGATCAGTCCTCCGATTACGGTATAGGAAATCAGTCTCCCAGTCTGAAGGACAAAGAAACCCTTATTCCTGCTGGGACATACTGAAGTCGCACAGCCGGCCAGCGGTGCGCACATTCCTACGCAGTGAAACGAGGATGCAAGCCCCATCATCAGTACTGCAATCAGACTGAAGGACTCCATATTTACTTGTCCTCATCAAAAAAAATTCGGTATTTTGCAGCTTCAATATCCTTGTACTGCCCCTTTCTGAGTGAAACCAGAAGCACTGCAAATGCAGCTGCTGAGATTGCCAGAGCAATCGGGATTGTAATGTAAAAAGCGTTCATAGATTCCTTCCTCTAAAGAAAATTGATGATGAATTCAGAATGACAGTAAGCGAACTCATCGTCATAAACAGTGCACAGATCACAGGCAGCATAAAACCTGCAGCGGCAAGAGGTATCATAATTAAATTATACCCTAATGAAATTATAATATTTTCCTTCACTACCCTGTCCGTAATTTCAGCAAGTTCGATCACAGTGGAAATTCCGTCGAGACGTCCGTTCAGCAGAACAATTTCTGAATTGTCTATTGAAATGTCTTCACCGTGATCATGAGAAATTCCGACAGCGGCTTTCGATATGGAAAGGCTGTCATTGATTCCGTCTCCGGTCATGATTGTGGTCACTCCGTGAAGCCTGTCATCATCAAGAATCGCTGCCTTGTCTTCAGGTTTCATTTCAAAATGAAAACGAGTTATACCCAGTTCATCAGCAACCTTTCTGACATTGAGTTCCTTGTCTCCGGATAAAATTGCGATTTCCTTTCCAAGCTTCTTGAGTTTTGCAATCAGCGCCGGAACTTCAGGACGGATCTTTTCCTTGAAAAGAAAATATCCCTTATAATCTCCATTGACAGAAAGATAAGCAACAACGCCGCCCTCTTTTTCCAAGGATTTGTCCACACCTGAAAACTCTGCACTTCCGATTTTCATATTCAGCTCAGAAGCTCCGCTTTCCATTTTCACGGAAAGACCCTGCCCCTTTGCATAGGACGAAGTGATCAGATTGTAGTTTTCCAGCTTGGAATAGATATTCTTTGTCTTGAGGAATGCACAGATAGACTTTGCAACTGTATGATTTGAATTCTTTTCTGCAAGATATACAGGCGCGAAAAAGAAATCAGGGACAGTCGTTTCAATGATCTCAAGCATATTTTCAGTCAGTGTTCCAGTCTTGTCAAAGTAGATTCTTCTGATCTTTCTGAGAGCATCAATGATCGATGGGTTCTTCAGAAGAATTCCTCTCTCTGCATTCATAATATGATTCGTAACAAGGGCTGCCGGCACTGCAATTCCGAGTGCACAGGGACAGGCAACGATCAGCACGGAAATAAAATTTACAAGAGCAATTTCCAGATTGCCTTTAGTGAAGTACCAGAACAGGAAAGTAGCACCTGCTGTGATAAATACAAAAGCAATAAATTTTGATGAAAAACGTTCAGCAATGAGCTGAATTCTCGGTTTTTCGAGTGCAAGACCTTCCAGCTTTTTTTTCAGAGATGAGAGACTCGAATCATGATAATTGTTCACAGCCCTGCAGAGAAAATGAGAATCAACACAGATTGAACCTGCAGGAATTCGGTCCCCTGCACTTTTTTCAGAAGGAAGAGATTCTCCTGTGAGCACAGATTCATCGAGTTTGGCCTTGTAAGATGTAAGAATCGCATCCACAGGAACTCTCATGCCTGGCAGAATTTTCATTACATCGCCTTTGACAACGTTTTCAGACGGAATCTCATCCTCTGATGCACCGTTCCGAAGAATGATCGTTTTTTCAGGAAGTCTGCAGAGAAGGGAACTGACCCTGTTCTGTGCAGTCCTTCTAGCCCGCATTTCCATATAACGCCCAGTCAGAACAACAAGATAAATCAGACAGACCGTATCAAAATACACTTCTCCCTTGTCAGTCAGGGTGACGAATACACTGTAAAAATAGGCAATGCTTATTCCGGTAAAAATCAGAAAATCCATATTCAGATATCTGTTCTTCAATGACCTGAATGCACCCTGCATAAAAGGTTTTCCTGAATAAAGATAGACTGGCGTTGCAAGAGCCCATGAAATATAATGAAACATTCTTTTAAATTCTGCAGTTATTCCTGAAAAATATCCCAGATACAGAGCTGCACTGAAAAGCATTATGTTTCCTGCACAGAATGCTGCAGTCACTATTCTTTTCAGAGCACTGTCAAGTTCAGTATTTACAGGAGAGTTTTTTTCATCTGCAAAAAGTGCCGGCTCATATCCGATGGAACGAATCACTGCCAGAATTTCTGAAAGTCTGATTTTGGCCGGATCAAAAACGATTCTTGCACGTCCGGAAGAGAAATTCAGAACTGAACTGACAATTCCTTCGGTCTCCATAAGAATTTTTTCATTCAGCCAGACACAGGCCGAACAGTGAATATTTCTGATCTCAATGATGACCTCAAGATTTGCCTCACCGGAAGGAGAGGTAAACTTTCTCATTACAGAATCATGATCCAGATAGGCATCATCGGCCTGAGTCAGACTGACTCTGCCGATTTTTGCAGGGCCTTTGATATTGTAAAAATGTCCCTTCCCTAGTCTGTCAATCAGGGACGAAACGCTCCTGCATCCTTCGCAGCAGAAGAGTTTTCCAGTTTCCTTCGAAACAATCTCCTTCCCTTCAATCAGATTCCCGCAATGCGTACAGAAATTCTGAACAGAGACGGAAGGTGAAGCACTCATTTTTTTGACTCCTGAATCTTTTTACGGAGATAGTTCTCATATTCGAGTCCGATCTCATAATAGTTCTTGTCAATCAGACCCGATTCCTGTGAATATGCGACCTTGACTGTCACGGCAGTAGCCGCAAACAGCCCCAGAAAAAGAAGTCCTATCAGAATAAATGCTCTCTTTACAGATGAATGAAGATTTGCTGCCATTGTCAGCTCCTTGGTTTGATGAATGGTACTTTCTTTGAGACTACTGTCCTTTCAGCTTTTTTCAGACTGAGGACAAGCTCCGGAACCTTCGCCTGGGAATCAGATTCCACAAAAATACGCAGATCTTTTTTCTCTCCCGGATTTATGGAAACCGAATTCTCGTTATTGCCCGCACTGATTTTAAACAGTTCACTGCTGCTCGATTCAATTGTTACTTTTTCTTCCACATAACTGACATTATAAATTTCCATTTTATAGAAATTCCTTACTTTGTCCCCCGATATCATCGGCGGGATATTTCTGTCCGGAAAAACTCCCATCAGAATTGTTTCTCTGACGTAAAGTCTGTAAGCCAGAAGACCCGCAATCGCTGAAAGAAGCAGAGCATACAGAATCGTTCTCGGACGAATCCATTTGATTTTCTGCTGTTTTTCTACAGAGTTGAAACTTCCGTAACCGATCAGAGTTTTTTTGTCTTCCTTGTCCATCTGGACAGTGCACGCATCTATGCATTTTGCACAGCCGATGCAGCCGAGCTGAAGACCGTCTCTGATATCAATACCCGTAGGACAGACGACGACACACATATTGCATGAAGTACAGTCGCCGATTTTAACTGTGCCCTTTCTTCTGGGCTCTCCTCTCTTATGGTCATAAGTGACAGTGTAGGAATCACTGTCCATGAGAACTGTCTGAAGCCTTGCGTAAGGGCAGGCAAACTTGCAGAACTGCTCTCTGATAAATGCGATATCTATATATAAAGCCGTTGTAAAAAAAAGGATGGCATAAGGATAAAAAGATCCGGCAGGTATGCTGAAGCTTTTTATATGACTGAACATTTCATAAGGACTTTTAAAATAAGCGACAAAATGAAATGACGCAATCATTGCAATCAGAACCCATGAAATCTGAACAAGTCCTGTAAGAAATTTTGATGCATCTTTTTTCCCGAGTTTTTTCCCGAGAATAAGTCTTCCCGCCAGATCAAAAATATCGGTATAGACAGTCTGAGGACATGCCCACCCGCACCATAGTCTGCCGAGAAGAGAAGTAAAAAAGAACAGGCACAAGCCGAGAGTAATCAGAATCAGATGGAGTATATAACCTTCCTCCGGGACAAAAATGCTTCCAAGAAAGAAGAATTTCCGCTGCGGAATGTCCAGTCGGATCAATGGCTGATTGACGTTGATCACAATCCATGGACAGATTATGAAAATCAGCAGCAGAAAAGCTTCTACTGCGTATCTGAGATTTCTGAATTTCCCTTCTATGTGCCTGGAGATAATCATTTTATTTTCCTTTTTTCAAAGTGGCATTATTTGAAGCAAGCCATGCCATAATCTGATAAACTTTATCCTGACCGAGTCTTTCATGAGGAGGCATAGGACCTTTTCCAAGTTTTGCCTTTTCAGGACCTACTCCCTTCATAATCACTTCGAAGATCGCTGCATCTGTATCACCGTGTATCCAAGTTGCATCTGTCAGATCAGGTCCAACCAGTCCTTTTGCATCAGCCTTATGACATGCTGCACAGACTGAACCGAAAGTCTTCTGACCTTCTGCAATTGCCTCTTTGTTTTCACGCAGAGGATTGCTTCCGTCATTGGAAACAGGAAGAGCCGCAACCTTTGCAGGAAAAGCCTTTTCGTGTTCAGCGACTTCAATCACGATTGCCTCATGCTGACTCCACTTCGAAAATCCGTGAAAGTAAACTGCATAAGCAATTGAAAAAACTATTGTAAGAAGCCAGATCAGCTTCCACCATTCAGGCATAGGATTGTCGGCCTGATGTATTCCATCGATATCCTTAGGTTCTTTAATATCCATTTTCAATCCTCCTCCATCATTCGGTATTTGGGTCTTTCAATCGATTCTTTGCTTCTTCCGTAAACATAGACTGTAATCACAATCATTGCAACAAACAGAAGCGGGAGACGGGCAACTTTGTAAAGTACCAGTAAGTCCATATCCATTTACTTACCCTCAGCCTTTCTGCTCTTTTCAAATTCTGCGTAGTCTTTTCCAAGCTTCATCAGATAAGCAACAAGAGCATCGCCTTCAGTCTTTCCTGCAGTCAGTCCCTTTGCTGCAGAATAATCTGCATCAGTATAAGGAACTCCTACTTTGGAGAGACCTTTCATATGGCTGACGATATCATCAGCATTTACAAGATTCTTTTCATTGAAAAGCCATGGATATGCAGGCATTACTGAACCTGGAGATGTTTCTCTTGGATTGATCAGGTGTCTTTTCTGCCATTCAGGAGAAGGCTGAATCTGAGATTCGTGAGCCAGATCCGGACCAGTTCTTTTTGAACCCCAAAGGAAAGGATGATCATACACATACTCCCCGCCTTTCGAATATCCATATTTTCCATAGACTTTGTTCGGATCAAATCTGTCCACTTCCCATTTGAAAGGACGGATCATCTGAGTATGGCAGCTGATGCAGCCCTCTCTCTGATAAACGTCTCTTCCAGCCAGTTCCAGTGCGTTGTACGGTTTTACTGTAGAAATCGGTTCTGCGGTTTTGGACAGAAAGAAAGGAGGAATCAGCTCAAACAGACCGCCAATCACAACTGCGATTGTTGCATAAATTGTAAATTTACCTGCCTGAGTATCCCATTTGTCTGCAATTCCTGCAAACCAGTTTAGAAACTTGTCCATATCAGCCCTCCTTAACTCTCAGATCCGGTTCCTGAAATCCGGAATCCTTGCTCTGCATCGTTTTAATCAGATTGTAAATCATTACGATTACACCTATAAAATATAAAGTACCCCCGATAGCTCTCGCAAGTCTCATTGGTTTCAGAATATCTGTAATCGCAACCCAGTTGTCATATTTCAGACCACCTGTTTCATTGACTGCTCTCCACATTGAACCTTCAGAAATACCGGAAGCCCACATAGAAACTACATAAAGCAGAATACCGAGTGTTCCGAACCAGAAATGAACATTTGCAAGCTTTTCAGAGTAAAGGTTTGTGTTCCAAAGTCTAGGCACAAGATAGTACAGAGCTGCAGCACACATAAATCCTACCCATCCGAGTGTTCCACTGTGAACGTGACCGATAATCCAGTCAGTATTGTGTCCTAAAGCCGACACTGCACGAATGGAAAGAAGAGGTCCTTCAAATGTGGACATACCGTAAAAGGTAATGCCCGCAAGCATCATCTTGACGACTGCATCCAGTTTAATCTTGTCTTTTGCCTGAGAAATTGTAAGGAATCCGTTGATCATACCGCCCCAGGAAGGCATCCAGAGCATTACACTGAATATTACCCCAAGAGTCTGGAGCCATTCAGGAACAGGAGAATAAAGAAGGTGGTGAGGACCTGCCCAGATGTAGATGAAAATCAGACTCCAGAAGTGGATAATCGAAAGTCTGTGACTGTATACAGGTTCTTTGATATGCTTCGGAAAATAGTAGTACATGAGTCCAAGGAAAGGAGTTGTAAGAACGAACGCAACAGCGTTGTGTCCATACCACCACTGAATATTGGCATCAAATACACCGGCATATACCGAGTAGGACTTCATAAGGTCTACCGGGATAGAAACGTTGTTGACTACATAAAGAAGAGGAACTGTAATAAAGGAAGCTATGTAAAACCAAATAGCTACATACAGCTGATCTTCATTTCTCTTGAAGACGGTCAAGAGGTAGTTTCCGAAAAAGATTAAGTACCAGACAACAATAAGAATGTCGAGAGGCCACTCAAGTTCGGCATATTCTTTTGACTGAGTATATCCCAAAGGCAGAGTAAGTGCCGCAAGCACTATCGTCAGGTTGTACAGAACAAGATGCACATTTGCGAGTGAATCACTGAAGATTCGTCTTCTGCAAAGTCTCTGTACAGTGTGATACGCAGTCGCAAAAATAATGCTGAGTGCGAAACCGAATATCGCCGCATTAGTATGCAGCGGTCTCAGTCTACCAAAACTCAAAAACGGCAAATCGAAATTGAGTTCAGGATAAACAAGCTGAAAGGCTATCAAAACCCCGATCAACATGGCAGCAAAACCCCATATCAATCCGGAGATGATAAACCCTTTTACAATGAAATCATTGTATTCTGAGTTGTTTGACTTCATCTGATTTCTCCTAAAAATCCTGTCAGTTCTGCGATAAAAACAAAGCGGGCGTATTTCTGTATTTTGAACTGCATTCGCAAGTTTTCATCACGTTTTTACCTTTTTTTAAAGCAGCATTGATGAAAATCAAAAAAAAAATTATAGTCGCATTAGGATTCTGATATTTCTCATAAACTATGACAAATGTCAGGGGGATAAGATATTTTTTTCCTTGAATCAGTAGGCAATCAGCTCATTTTCTATCTGAGACATTCCCTTCAAAGCGGAAAGGTTCAAAAAAATGACTTTCGACTTGTCCAATTGAATCCATCCTCTAGCCTTGAAATCAGAAAGTGCCCGAATCACGGACTCAGTAGTCGTTCCGATGATAGACGCCATCACTTCCCGTGTAATGTCAATATGGATCTGTTTTTCGTGGTGATTGGATTCGTAAAGATTCAGCAGAAACTCGGCAAGTTTTGCATGGGTCTGTTTTGTTCCCAAAGAATATAGGTGATTTTCAGATTCTCTGTAGAATCGGGCAATCTGCTCGAGAAGTTCCTGCTGAAAAAGACTGTCAGCCTGAAGTGCAGAAAGAAGTTTTCTAGGTACAACACAGGCTTCAACATCGGAAATGCACACCGCAGAATGGTTGTATCTTCCGGAAAGAATTGTATCCCTGCACCCTATCCAGTCACCGGATGACTTTATTTTGAAAGTCTGCTCTTTTCCTGTCTCAGCCAATGTCCTGAATGTTCTGACTGTCCCGGTCATAATACAGAAAAAACGGTCAGCCGCATCTCCTGCATGAAAAAGCATCTCACCTTTCTGAAAAATTTGAAAACTTTTTCCCTGATTCAGTATATCCAAAGTTTCGGCCTCCAGACATCTGAAAGCTGAGTTTTCTCTGTAAGAACATTTATGACAGTCGGGCATATGGCTATGAGTCATAGGTTCAGTCTTTTATTCAATTGGATAGTGACAAGTTTTTTTCATCTGCTGATTGAAATTACATCCAAAGTTTAAGCTTTACATAATCTGATAGGAACATAATTTAGACCAAAATACAGGCCAATTCTTTTGCCCCGGAAAGGAACACATGAAGGGAAAATTATTTACATATCTGGTATTAACACTGCTCTCTGCTGGATTCTGCAAGCAGTCCGACTTCAAAAAACAAATGTACAGTCCTGTTTCAGTCAATCCTGAAAAAGTGGAAGTCAAAAAACAGGAACAGACAAAAGTAAAACTTCCGGAAAAAAAAGCAATTTATGCAGTTATAGAAATCTCACCGGCACCGAAAACGGAAGAACCCGGCAAACCTGCCTCCCCGCCGACTGCAGCTCTCGAACCGATGATCCTTGAACTGTTTCACGAGACTGCACCGAAAACAGTACAGAATTTTATAGATCTGGCTCAGGGAGAAAAAGAAACAACCGACCCGAATACAAAAAAGAAAAGTAAAAAACCTTTTTACGACGGTCTTACATTTCACAGAGTCATTCAGAATTTTATGATCCAGGGCGGATGTCCTAAGGGAGACGGAACGGGCGGCCCCGGATACCGTTTTGAGGACGAAATCAACGGAGTATTTCTTGGACTCGATAAAATGAAAATCAAAGATTCCCCGATGTACAAAAGATTCATCAAAGATGCTGTCATTAAAAGCATGAACATCCAGTCTCAGCAGGAACTCAGCCAGAGAATAAAAGAAGCAGATGAAAATGCTCAGCTGGCACATGAAAATTTCTCCGTGATTGAAATACTTCACAGAGCCGGGTACAGATTCAATGAAACGTACAGATCCAGAAGGGCTGTCAGAGGTTCTCTTGCAATGGCAAATTCAGGACCAAATACAAACGGTTCTCAGTTTTTCATCAACCAGGTGGATACTCCTCATTTAGACGGAATTCATACAGTTTTCGGCCATTTAATCAGCGGCTACGAGGTATTGGATAAAATCATTGCCTCAGGAAACGGCGGTACAAAAATTACCAAGATCACAATTGTGGACAGGCGGTAACAATGGCAGAACTGATTACAAAGGAAGAGTCCTATCTTCAGGCATTGAATATCATATCTTCACTGACTCAGACAGATTCAATTTCTGCTGCTCAGGAAGCAATAGGAAGGATTCCGGAAGATCTTAAACTAAAAGATGCAATCCTGATTGAAATGGACAAATCCAGAATATTTCCGGATTCTTTTATGAAAATAGTCACTCTGCTTCGATATATTCAATCCGAAAAGGAAGAAATTAATCTTTCTTATGAAGATGCAATCAGCAGGTACGATACAATCAATAAACTTACATCCAAGGGACGTCCGACTGAAGATGAAGCCAAGATCAAAAAAACTCTCACAGACTTCATTCTGAAAATTGAATCTTTTTATGAGACTCATTTCAAAGCAGATGAGGGAGTCGTAAAGGAACTGGCAAGGCATATGGCTGAAATTGGGATCAGACCCGGAGGAATAGACAGGGATCTTCTGAATTATAAGATCACAGCAAGGTCAGCCAATCAGGTTCAGCCGCATATCGTAGGGCTTCTGGATGTATACTTTCAATACAAGAAAAACAAGGGGATTCTCCGCAGACTGGTCAGAATTGCAAATTATATCATCGAAGATGCTGAGAAGAAAATGTAGTATGGATTTTACTTTTTGTTTCCGATGATTTAATTATATGTTCCGTCTGATTTCTGTCATTCTGTCTGCCTTCGGCACACTTCTGGCCTATCCGGAATTTGATGCTAGGGGAAATTCCTCAGAAAACTTTATCGGTCTGCAGGGAAAGGTTCACCTTAAACTCAGCAAGATGAGTTATCTTCCTGGAGAAGAAATCTGGGCTGATGTGACCATACGAAACTATGGAAATGAGGTCATACGTTTTTATCCTGCAATGCCCGAAATCAAAACTTTTCAGTTTGCAGTCACAGATGAAAATGATTCCTCTCTGCCTTTGAAAGACAGACACCTGATGGAAGACAAGGTGCTGAAACGAAGAAATACTACAGTCAATCTGGTAGGAGATTCAGTGAAGGAAATCATCATTCATAAAGGTGAATCATTTACCAGAAGAATCAATCTAAGTGAATACTTTGAATTTAATCCTGGAAAATCCTACTATGTCACAGGATATTTTTATCCAAACTCTGTCGAAGATGGAAATCATTTTCTCAGAACAGAAAATAAGGGAATATTTTTTCTGGAAAACAGAAGAAAGGAACACAGACACAAAAAATATGAAACTGAATCAGTCAAGGACTCAGATGTCACACCGGAAGAAATTGTTCATCTGTTTCTGTCTGCCGAGATGAAAAAAAATTGGACTAACTATTTTAAATACATCCACTTTGATCAGTTCATCAATTCCTATCCAAACTTTTCCAAAGAATATGCAGAGGCCGATGCATCCGGAAAAGAAGAAATCACTGAAGAGTTTAAACGATTTCTGAAAGAAGAAAAAGCAGGAAAACTGTCCTATTATAAAGTCACTGAAAAAAACTTCGTCTCTCCTTCTCTCGTGAAAGTGCACGTAAATGCAGAAAGAGAAATGGGCAGAAGTCCGGCAAAATATGAATATATATACACTTTGAGAAAAGCAGATGAGGGTTACTCCCGGATCTGGAAAATAACCAACGTGATAGTCAAGGTAAGAAGATGACAGAAATTTTATCACAGGATGAAATCGATGCTCTGTTAAATGCAATATCGAGCGGTGAAGTTAACGAGGAAGAATATTCTGCGGTAGGAGAGCAGAAAAAGGTCAAGATATACGATTTCAAAAGACCTGATAAATTTTCAAAAGACCAGATCAGAACTCTTCAGATGATGCATGAAACATTTGCACGTCTTGCAACGACTGGACTGTCTGCTCAGCTTCGGGCTTTAGTCGGAGTGCATGTGGCTTCTGTGGATCAGCTGACTTATGAAGAATTCATCAGATCGATCCCCAACCCTACCACTCTTGCAGTCATCAATATGGATCCTCTGAAAGGATCAGCAATTTTGGAAATTGACCCGTCTATTTCCTTCACAATCATTGACAGGTTATTCGGAGGAAAAGGAGAATCTGCAAAGATCAGCAGAGAACTTTCCGATATCGAAATGTCAGTAATGGAAGGGATCATAGTCAGAATCTTAGGAAACTTAAGAGAATCCTGGTCAACAGTAATTGATCTTCGTCCTAGACTTGGAAATATTGAAACAAACCCTCAGTTTGCACAGGTTGTTCCTCCAAACGACATGGTGGTTCTGATCACTTTGGAAACAAAGGTCGGAGACGTGGAAGGAATGACAAATCTCTGTATTCCGTACATCACAATTGAACCGATCATCAATAAACTTTCTGCACAGTACTGGTATTCTTCAATTCGTCGCGGGGAAACTGATGAAAACAAAGCAGTCATTCAGGAACGTCTCGATAAGGTTACAATTCCTGTCGTTGCAGAAGTGGGATCTGTAGAAATCAGTTTTCTGGATCTGATGAATCTTCAGCTGGGAGATGTGATTAAACTGGAGAATACTCCTCTCCGTTCTGATATGAACATCAAGATCGGTGAAAGAAACAAGTTTAAGGCACTTCCAGGAAGACTTGGAAACAGACTTGCCATTCAGATCGGCGAAACAATTGAAGAAATTCCGGATGAACTTTTAGGTTCCACCAGATCTGAACAGGAATACTGATCTCTGCCATTGGATCTGGAAAAGTTTAATTTCTTTTACATACTGGGAAAGCAGAAAAGAGAGTTTAATGATGATTTCATCATTTATATTTATGTACTTCTTTTACTGACACTTCTTTACAATCTGATTCTGAAGGTATTTGAATTTTACGATAAGAAATCAGATACAGCTGCGATCTATAAGAGAAGAAAAACTGCCAGATACGTTTTCTTTATGTTTGCAATGCTTGCCACAATTCCCCTATTCTACAGTCGAATTGCATATCTGCCGACGATCCTCGGATTTACAGGTGCAGGATTAATTCTTTCAATGAAAGATGTGACTCTGAATTTCATCGGATGGTTTTTCATTCATGGAAATTCAGGATTTACAGTCGGAGACAGAATCGAAATTCAGGGCACGAAGGGAGATGTAGTCAATATCGGAATGATGCGTTTTACACTGGTAGAACTCAGTCATGACGAGAATAATGAGCAGTCCACAAACAGACTTGTGCATATTCCAAATCATAAAGTCATCTCCGAAAAACTCCTGATTTCCAGATCAGAGATGGACTATGTCTGGGATGAGCTGAAGATCAGCATTACTGTGGACTCAGACTGGGAAAAGGCTGAGACTGTATGCAATTCCATTCTGTATGAAGTATTTACGCAGCATGTCAATCATGATGAACTTCAGGAAAAGATCAGAAAACTTTCAGAACATTATCTGTTGAAAATCGGAAAGACATCACCTATCACTTATACTGCCATTGAAGAACATGTGATCCGTCTTTCACTGAGATACCTGGTCCGAGTTCACGAAAAAAGAAATATGCGGTCAGATCTTTCCAAAAAAGTACTGAAGCAGTTTAAAAAATTTCCTAAAATCAGAATTTACGTCCCTGATTAAAATGAATCCCTGGCCTCTAATAGAAAGAATCGGAAAATATTTTATAATACTTTTGCATGATATTGGAGAATTTGGCGGTCTCTATTTTGCTGCCAGCTTTTCTCCTCTGTATGAGGGACCTGAGGCAAGGAAGGTTTTTTTTGAATCCCTTGTCAAGCAGATCTATTTCACAGGCGTTCAGGCAGTCAGACCGATTATGATTGTATCTCTTCTGGCAGGCGGAATCATTATTATTCAGACGACCAGTCAGCTTCCGAAGGTCGGTGCAGAGAATATGCTCGGAAATATTCTTGTGCTTGCAGTAGTAAGAGAGTTCGGACCTCTTGCTGTCAGCCTCATCATCATAGGAAGGAGTGCCACAGCAGTGACTGCTGAAATTTCTGAGATGAAAGTCAGCGGTCAGTATGCTCATCTTCTTACATCCGGAATCAATCCTGCATCCTACCTTTTTGCTCCCAGATTTTACGGAATGATTTTTTCAATGCTTGGACTGAAAATCATATTTACTGCAACAGCCATTTTCGGAGGATTCCTGATGGCAAGAGCCATAACATTTGTAAGCCTCCCCTACCTTCTGGCTGCTTTTTTCAACAGGCTGACCTGGTCGGACATCCTTGGACTGATTCTGAAGAGCTGCTTTCTTGCATCTGCAATCTCAGTCATTTCCATCAGAGAAGCATTGAAAGTAAAAAGCTCTCCGACCGAAATCCCTCAGGCAGCGTCGAGAACAGTGGTCAGTACAATTATGTATGTAATACTGATTGATATTTTTTTTGCAGCGGTTCTTTATCTGTGAGCATATTAAGAGCAGAAAATATTTCCCTGAATCTCAGTCTTGACGGGACTGTATTTGAAAACCTGAGCATTTCGGTGAGAGAGGGAGAAAAAGTGATCATCAGAGGAACTCAGTCGGAAAAAAATATGCTTCTTCCAATTCTGTCCGGAATGACAGAACCGAACAGAGGGAAAATATTTCTGCAGGACGAAGAGTTGAAATATTTTATAAATACGAAGTATTTTGAAAAAAGGAAAATAATTTCAATTATTTCAGGGACTCTTTCACCGATTGCAAATCTGAGTGTCAGGGAAAATCTGGAACTTCCGCTCCGGTTTGACCGAACGGTTTCCGAAACAGAAAGACAGGATATTACTGAGAATATGCTCGAAATTCTGAATCTGAAATCAAAATCAGGATTCAGACCTGACAGGCTGAACAGCGATGAAAAAAAACTTCTGACAGCTGCTGCAGGCTTAAAGAGTACAACGAGACTGATTCTTGCTGATGATACACTTGAAAAAATGGATGACGAATCTCTTCAGATGCTGAAATGGCTTATCAGCTACAGAATTGAAGAGGATAATCCTGCTCTCATATTCTTTTTCAAAAAAAAAGTTCTTTTCAGCGATGAAAAATTTACAAGTTATATCACTGAGAACGGAAAACTCAAAAAAATTCTTTCAATGGAGGAAGACTGATGAAACTCCCCTATATGCAGAGAGCTGTCGGAATTTTTCTGATATCTGCAGCGCTCATAGTAGCAGCAGCACTGTTTTATATGATCCGGGAAAAGAGAGTATTTGAATCCAAACTTCATTTTTATACTCTTCTGGATCGCGGAGACGGGATTACTTCAGGCACGCCTGTAATGTATAAAGGAATTCCCGCAGGAAACGTGACAGAGGCAACCCTAAATGATGAAGGAAAGATATCAGTCACATTTGAAATACATTCAGAATTTAAAAAACATCTGAAAGGATTCAGTTTTGTAAAAATCGGTTCAGCGTCCCTATTGGGAGGGAAAATCCTAGATGTAGTCACGTCCAGCACAGGTGAAATACTTCCTAACTGGGCATATATTCCTTCGAGTGATGACCCTGGAATCAAATCATATCTATCTTCTCCTGAGTACAAAAAGCAGAGTCAGGATGATCAGAATACAAAAATTGCAAACATACTGAATAATGTGGAAGTCATTACAGGAAATCTGAAAAACATCAGTTCGGACTTCAGAAATCCGGAAAGCGGAATATCGTCTGCACTGAACAATGTGAAGAGAATCACGTCGAATATGGCTCAGATCACAGGAGAAATCAAATCGGCATCACCTGAAATCAGGCAATCCATTCAGGACACTCAGTCCACAATTGAAAATGTGAACAAGATTGTAAAATCTGCCCGAAAAGGACCCTTAGTCAGAATGATAGGAAAGGAAGAAGAAACAGAATCTTCTGCTCCTCTTTTTGATATGGATCCGAGAGATTCAGGAAGATGACTATGCTGCATTATATTGTAAATATTTTATCATTTCAGATAGGCAGGCATTCTGAATGTTAAGAAAAGAATCATCTAAAATATTCACTCTTTCCTGTCTCTTTCTGCATCTGATGTGTTTCGGAGGAGGAGCAAAAAGAACTGCATTTGAGGAAAGAAAAGAAAAGGCACTGGAAACTCTTCAGTCGGGAAAGGAACAGCTTCTGGGAAAAAACTGGGAAAAGTCCAATGATAAGTTCGACAAGGCCTGCCGGGAATTTGCACTGATCGACGAAAAGGAAGGTCTTCTGAAATGCAGAACGGAAAAGGCAAGATATTTCATAAGAAAGGAAAATTATAAGGAAGCTGATCATTGGCTCACAAAAGCAAAGGAAGACAGCCTTTCCCTGAATAAGATCTATCTGAGATCTGTCATGAATCTGTTCATTTTTCTTGAAATGAAGAGAAAAAAATATGATGCGGCTGAAAAATATATCGCTGAATCCGAAAAACTTTCCGGTGAAAAAGAAGAAATTATGGATACTTGGTACATTGCCGGGATGACCTTTTTCGAAAAAAAAGACTGGCCGCGTGCTGCAGAGTATTTTAAAAAATCTTCCGGAAGTGAAAGAGAAAAAACGGTTTCGAGTTCCTATGCATTTCTTTCCGACATACAGCTTCGTGAAAAAAAATTCGAATCAGCACTCCGGTTTTCAGAAAAGGCCGCAGAGATAGACAGAAAAAACGCCTGGCCTTCCTTTCTTGCATACGATTATGTTCTTTCTTCTGAAAGCTGTGCTGGCCTTGGAAAAAAAGAGGAAGCAGTAAATTTTCGCAAAAAAGCATTAGAAATTCATGATGCACTCGAAAGAAAAGAATCCTCCGAAAAGGACAGAAAATTCATTCAGGAAATGATGAAGTAATTTTTTGATTAAAAGATGCCTATCTGAAAGCCGAAATAGATTTCATAATGACTGCTTTTAGGTCGAATTTTACTTTCAGCGAAGTATACTGCAATCGGAGATGGAGGCAGTGCATTCAGGAAAACATTAAAATCGGCAGGCCTTGCATAAACTGAAGTTCCACTGTTTAAAAAATATCTCCCTCCTATTTCGAAACTGAAATAAAATCCGTCAGAACTGAAAATTTTCTTTCCCGCTCCAATTCCAATCAGAGGACTTGGATGCCTGTTTACGTTATATTCATAGTAATTTCCGTCATTAGGAAATCCGCCTAATTTTTCATAATAAGGAAACTTAAAAACTCAGTATAATTCAGTGTGTATCCTGGATAATACCCCAACTGCAGGGATGAAAACACATTATTCTTTTGGATAAACTCTAATGCAAGAATGCTTTTTAATCCGTATGTCCTTCTTTCAAAATTGCATAAAGTCAAATCACAGGGACCCTGATTCAGCACTGCTCTATTCTGCTGATCCGTATTGAAAAAGAACTGAAAGGATACTGCCGCATCCTTTCTGAACCTGTAAAGAGTCCCGAGTCCCTGATTATT
The DNA here is from genome assembly GCA_052033835.1 of Spirochaetota bacterium. Taxonomy (GTDB): domain Bacteria; phylum Spirochaetota; class Leptospiria; order Leptospirales; family Leptospiraceae; genus DAORDI01. The sequence goes on along the minus strand of JBPOJG010000316.1, from coordinate 4,675 downwards.
ATTGTACACTGAGGTAAAGACTGCAAGTTCTTTTTTACCTTCTTCACTCTGCGATTTTTCAGAAGACTGAGCGTTAATTAGAAAATATGGAAATGTAAAAAAAATACAGCAAAAATAATGAATCTATTCATCATTCAGAATCTCCCCTGCTCTCGGGATTCGAGAAAAAGTCATAAATCTTTTTCAGCTTTCTTCGGACTCAGATAGACATCGTCTCCGTAGATATCAATCAGTAAAAATCCAAGCAGGAAATCGGCGAGCTCCCCGATATTGAACTCGAACCGGACTCCTCCCAGCAATGCAATGGCAAATCCCAGCCTTGTGTACGCAGCAGGATGAGAAAAGGCGGACTCATAGTTTTTTCCCCGAAGTTCTGCTCTCTCTTTGTTCCCTCCGTAGCTTTCCGGAAAACTGGAATCTGTTCCGATAAGAAGGACAATGTCATCTGTGGCGTGCATGCCAGTCTCTCCGTTTCGAAGTCCTGTCTCATCTGCAAAATTCGAGTGATACCCCGAACCGGACTCAATGTAAAAACCGGTTCCCAAGGGGCCGATCTGCCCCTTGATTCCGCCCACAACTCCAAAAGTTCCAGTAACGGTAAAGATATCCCTTGCATCCATCACTCTGTCTCGGAAATAATTCTTTATTTTTCCTGAATCTTTGCCCGGGGTTTTGAGATCAGAAAAACTCACGCACCCTGTAAAACTGACATACAGTATAATGAAAAAAAGATGATATTTTCTCAACATTGCAATCCCCTACATCCTTTCAATAAAATACGACTTAAGTTTGTCAACTGCAATCCTCTGCTGATTCATCGAATCCCTTTCTCTCACGGTGACTGTCCCGTCCTTCAGTGTATCGTAATCTACAGTGATGCAGTAAGGTGTTCCCAGCTCATCCTGTCTTCTGTATCTTTTCCCGATGGCACCGCTGTCGTCATATTCACACATCCAGTGATTTCTCAGATCATCAAAGATGGACTTGGCTTTTTCATCGAGTCCGTCTTTTTTCATCAGAGGGAATACTCCGATTTTTACTGGAGCGACCCTGTTCGAAAAACGAAGAACAGTTCTCACTTCACCGTCAGGAAGTTTTTCCTCTTCATATGCATCCGAAATGACTGCAAGGAAAAGTCTGTTCAGACCGAGAGCCGGTTCCACTACATATGGTATGTATTTCTTATTATTTGCCTGATCTATGAATTTCATATCCTCGCCTGAAGACTTTTCATGCTGAGTCAGATCATAATCAGTTCTCGATGCAATTCCCCAGAGTTCTCCCCATCCGAAAGGGTATTTGAATTCAATGTCGGTTGTGGCCTCACTGTAAAAGGAAAGTTCTTCCTTTTCATGTTCCCTTAGCTGCAGGTTTTCTTTTTTAATCCCCACTACGTTCTGAAGAAATTCATTGCAGTAGTTGACCCAGAAGGCAAACCACTCTTTTTGAGTTCCGGGTTCGCAGAAATATTCCATTTCCATCTGCTCAAACTCTCTTGTTCTGAAAACAAACTGTCTGGCGACGATTTCATTTCGAAATGATTTTCCGATCTGTGCAATTCCGAATGGAATTCTTTTTCTGCACGATGTATATACGTTTTTGAAATTGATGAATATTCCCTGTGCAGTTTCGGGCCTGAGATAGATATCCACAGTCCCGCCTTCATTTGCACCCTGCTGGGTCTTGAACATCAGATTGAAATTTCTTGCCTCAGTGAAACTTTTTTTAGTCCCGCATTTCGGGCAGGCATAGTCTTCCTGATTCAGAACTGCCTGAAGTTCAGCGAGAGTTTTACCGTTTGAAAAACCCTCCCCTTTTTTTTCTTCGAGGAAATGATCCACTCGAAATCTCACCTTGCAGGACTTGCAGTCAATCAGAGGATCGGAAAAATTTCCTACGTGTCCGGAAGCTTCCCAGACAGCGGGATTCAGAAGGATGGAAGAATCGAGTCCGACCACATCAGTTCTTCTGTGAACAAAATATTCCCACCAGAGTCTGCGGAGGTTGTTCAGAATCTCCACACCGTAAGGGCCGTAATCAAATGAATTGGAAAGTCCTCCGTAAATTTCGGATCCGGGAAATACAAATCCCCTTCTCTTGCATACTGCAACGATTTCCTTGAATAATGAATCTTTATCTTTAGCCATGTTTGACCTTTTCTGTTTTTTTCTGTATCTGCCGAAGCCTAAAGGCTTCACTGTTTTATTTTAATGTGAGACTGTTATTACTGCTTTTTATGATGATGCTGAACAGATGCCTTTTTCCTGACCACAGTTTTTTTATCCGAGAATTCTTTTTCTGTATTCAACTTCGGACCTGTTCTCTTCAGCCATTCTAAAATTTGGGGAATGCAGAGATCTCTCTCTTCCATCGTCGGAACATGGCCGGAATTATTGAGCTGTATCATCTCTGCTCCCGGAATATGTGCGGCTGCATAATGGTGGAATTTTTCGGGAACAATCTTATCGTGTTTAGTAGCGATAATCAGTGCAGGCACATTTACATTCGGGAGCTGAGGTCTGAAGTCTAACTTATCAAACATCTGCAGATAGGCCGCCATCACAGACGGCTCCAGTCTGGAGAGATTGTCCCCATAGTCATTCAGAAATTCGCGGGTCTCCGGAAGTTTCATAAACCTGTCATGGTCATAGGTTCCCAGACTGAAAAACTGAGCCATTGTTTCCGGCAGATGAAACACCTTCCAGGCTCCTTCCAGAAGAAAACTCCAGTGCATATCCATTGCCAGTTTCAGAAAATAAAAAAATCCAGTCACAGGACCCGAGAGTGCCGGACAGATCGCAACAACTCTTTTTATGAGATCCGGGTAATATACGGAAAGTGCTATCGCAACAAGCCCGCCTACAGAATGGCCGACTAGAGTCACCTTTTCATTTTTTACCATTTTTCGGATTGCTGCTGCCTGCAGATCCACGACCTCTCGGAAAGTGAATTTTCGGAATGTCGCGGGAGCAATTCCAGGATAATGACCCGGCAGATCAATTGTATAACATTTGCCGAGCACAGTAAAATCATCAATGACAGTATCCCAGATCACTCTGCAGGAACACCATCCGTGGAGAAATACAAACTCCTCCTTTCCAGTTCCAAATTCTTCATAAGTGATTGTATGACCTTCCAAATGAATCTCTTTCATAATGTTAGGTTTTTTTTAGGTCAGGTAGAATCAAGTCCTGATTTTTTGATTTTATCAAATATTGGGAGGGAAAAGAACGGGCATCCCCGCCCTGTCCAGAATTTCTTGACAGCTTTTTTGCAATGTCCTAAAGTTGACAATATGACCCGATTTCCCGTTCCCCCCCCCTCGATCTGTAAAAACCCTTTTCCGGTTTAGAAAACGGTTCACTCCGTTTTCTGTATTTATTTTGCTGATTTTACTGTCTGCAAACTGTCCGGGAGTCAGCCGATCCAAAGCAGTCATTGCCGCCGCAGCTCAACTGAAAGCACAGTCTGTTCTGGATGCCAATCCTGTCAGCAGGCCTCCCGCTTTGGTAAATCCTGACGGAACTCCTCTGCATCCGGCAGTGGAAGAAAAGAACATTTATGAAATCTCCATAAAAGACGGAGAAGAGATTGCCGAGTTTGAAGAAACAGCGGCAACTCAGAAACTTCTGGAAAAAGAGAATATGGCAAAGGCAATGTCTGATTTTCAGAGGTTCTTCTATTATCCGAATCTGACTTCTGCACGGGTGATTGAGGATGCAGAAGATGCAGACCTGGGACTTCCTCCAAAAGACAGGTCACTGACGGATTCAGAAAAACAGAAAAGAGTGCAGGAGGAGACAGAGAGAGTTCAGAAATTTCATGCGGAAATACGAAGTTTTATTTATGATGCGACTCCCGACGAACTGAAAAATATGAGAACAAATTTGACTCTTGCGATTGCCGTACATGGCAAACTGGAAGAGCATTTTGGCGGACTTGAGACGGAAGAGAAGCTGTATTTCAAGAAAATTATAGAATATAACATTCAATCCCGGATGCTTGTGATCGATGCAATGACAGTCAGAGGGACAAAACAATGAGATCAATGATCCTGCTTATTGTATTATTTCTTATCGAATGCTCAAATCAGCCGAGTAAAAACAGACAGAAGCAAGAAGAGTCTGGCATCCGTCAGCCGATGTTCTGGTGGATGCTTCTCGCAAACAGACCGAAAGACGAAGACCCTAACTGCGGAGGCGATGTTATTGGTACAATTTTTGGATTGAATTCAAATCAGATAAAATATGAGGCACTGCAAGAAAATATCGAAGCTGATTTTTATTCAGATGTATACAAATCATATTTATCGGCTAAGAAAACTACGATTACCGTTAGCCTTATTGAATCATTGGCAATTTCATCATCTTCTGAAAACTGCTCTAATGTCGGACAAGTGATTTATTCTTATTGCAATGGATTCGTAAATACAGTAAAATCTGATATTAGTCCTTTCTTGCTTTCGCAGTCAGTGAGATATGAGGTTGCGATAAATACTCGCAATTTTTTTACAATAGGCTCCAATAAATCCTCATGCAAGTTAAAATATAAAATCAAAGTTGAGGCAACACTATGAAAGCTTTTTTCCGTTCTTCATTAATTTTTGCACTGTTTATTTCCTTTCTAGTGAATCAATTATTTTCTTTTCCATTTAAGATGCACTTAAATTCTGATC
>JBPOJG010000249.1:0-39418 GCA_052033835.1 Spirochaetota bacterium | reverse complement strand
ATTCTCTGAGGGCTGAGCTTTGTAGGAACTCCTACGATTCTCAGAGAGCGGGGTTTTGTAGGAACTCCTGCGGTCTCGGAGAGCTGGGTTTTGTAGGAACTCCTGCGGTCTCGGAGAGCTGGGTTTTGTAGGAACTCCTGCGGTCTCGGAGAGCTGGGTTTTGTAGGAACTCCTACGATCTCAGAGGGCTGGGTTCTGTAGGAACTCCTACGGTCTCAGAGGGGCAGGGCTTTGTAGGAACTCCTACGATTCGCAGAGGGCTGAGCTTTTGTAGGAACTCCTACGATCTCAGAGGGCTGGGTTCTGTAGGAACTCCTACGGTCTCAGAGGGGCTGGGTTCTGTAGGAACTCCTACGGTCTCAGAGGGGCTAGGCTTTGTGGGAACTCCTACGATTTCGGAGAGCCAGGTTTTGTAGGAACTCCTACGATGTCAGAGAGCTGAGCTTTGTAGGAACTCCTACGTTCTTTAGAGAGCTGAGCTTTGTAGGAACTCCTACGATCTTTAGAGAGCGGGGTTTTGTAGGAACTCCTACGATCTCTCGGAGGGCTGGACTTTTGTAGGAACTCCTACGATCTTCAGAGAGCTGGGATTTGTAGGAACTCCTACGATTCTCGGAGGGCTGGACTTTTGTAGGAACTCCTACGTGGCCAAAAATTCATTCACCAGAATATTTTTATCTCAAAGTAAATATAGAGTTGAAAATATTTCGAGAGGATTATTATCCATATAATGGATGACGCTCCTGCAAAAAGTCGATTTTAAAAAATTCATGATTATAGAACTCAATAAAATCAATGCCTTTGAGAGTCTAAAAAAATGAAATATGGGGTTTTTGCAGTCGGGTCATGGATATAAAAAATTATATCTCAAGTGACCCAAAGATTGTGTTTGGGAAACCAGTTATCAAAGGCACTAGAATTCCAGTAGATCTAATTCTCGAAAAATTGGCAATGGGTGAATCAGCAGAACAGCTGATTTCCGCTTATCCAAAGATCACGAAAGAGTCTATCAATGCCTGTTTTCTGTACGCATCTTTAGTGATCAAAAATGAAATAATCTATACGGCGGCGTAATTGCATTTTGTATCGGATGAAAGCGCGACTAAGCGGTCTTCCCAGTGAGAAGAAAGCCGCCATCATCTTAAATGCCATCCAGGAAAATCTTGAAAGACTAAGAAACTCTTTCACCGTAATTGATTACAATTTCATAAGAATCAGAAAGCCACTCTAGAATCATCACTCTTCATTGCACAGCCAATCTGTTTTTCGATAAAACATTTCCCTTTAATCCAATGCTTTGCATTTATCTCAAATACATTGCAATGGCAAAATTCGTAAACAAGCCTTATAAAAAACTTGACATCAGACGGACGGCTGTGCTAAGCAGTAGAAAAAGGCAAAAAAGCACCTTTTTGAAATAAACTGATTGGAGAATCCACAATGGAAATAAAATCTGTGCAAACAGCAAACAGCAAATAAGCGTACTCATATCTTTAGTATTTTTTTCACAAGCTTGCGATCCAAGCGGCGGTGCCAAAAAAAAAGACAATACCCTGCTCTATGGAGCACTCGCAGCATCGGCTTCACAGGCCAGTACACCTGCAATAACATCCTTCACACCTCTTTATGGAGGAATTGGAACAACAGTCACCGTCACTGGGAAAAACCTTTCCTCTGTTACAAAAGTAACACTTACTTATACGAACAGTTCCAAAATAGCCGTTGATTATACCGCAGATGTAATTTCAGCAGCAGCTGACACTCTAACATTCAAAATACCGTCTACAGTAGACACTTCAGAAATTGCTTATACTCTCAAGATCGGGAGTTCCAGTTCGACATCCAAATTTACAACTGTTTTCTATATCAGTTATTCCAGTAACGTTATTTATGCTACTCAAAATACTACAAGTATCAACAGTACTGTCGTCAGCAGTACATCATTTTCGGGTGCCAATCCTACATCCTTCAGTGTATCGCCATCTCTCCCTGCCGGCCTTACTCTAAACAGTTCGACAGGCACTATATCGGGCACTCCGACAGGAACCACAAGTAATGCTCGCGCAACTTATACAGTCTCTGCCATTCTGAATAATGACAGTGCCGTCAAAGCGACCGGCAGTTTCTATCTTTTAGTAGCAACTGCTGCAGAAACTACAGCCAGAACCTGCAACACTACCGGTACAGCCGCAGGATGCTCAGCAGGGTCTCCTTACAGCTGTACAAACTCCGGCAGCTGCTATACGTCCAACTCCAGCTGCGTAGCAGCACAAAGCTGCGGATTCTGACTATCAATCCAAATTTAGTCTCTCCGGTAAAGGTTTTGTAGGAACTCCTACGATTCTTAGAAGGCTGAGCTTTGTAGGAACTCCTACGATTCAGAGGGCTGAGCTTTGTAGGAACTCCTGCGATTCTCAGAGAGCGGGGCTCTGTAGGAACTCCTACGATTCTTGGAGGACTGGGATTTGTAGGAACTCCTACGATCATCAGAGGGCGGGGCTCTGTAGGAACTCCTCCGATTCTCAGAGGGCTGGATTCTGTAGGAACTCCTACGATTCTCGGAGGGCTGGACTTTTGTAGGAACTCCTACGATCGCAAGGAGCTGGACTTTAGGAACTCCTACGATCATCAGAGGGCGGGATTCTGTAGGAACTCCTGCGATTCGCAGAGGGCGGGGTTTTGTAGGAACTCCTACGATTCTCAGAGAGCTGGATTCTGTAGGAACTCCTACGATCATCAGAGAGCGTACTTTTGTAGGAACTCCTACGATTCTCAGAGAGCGGGGTTTTGTAAGAACTCCTACGATTCTCAGAGGGCTGGATTTTATAGGAACTCCTACGATTCTCCGAAAGCTGGATTTTGTAGGAACTCCTACGACCCTCAGAGGGCCGGGCTTTGTAGGAACTCCTACGATCTCGAAGGGGCAGGGCTTTGTAGGAACTCCTACGATTCTCCGAAAGCTGGATTTTGTAGGAACTCCTGCGATCATCAGAGGGCAGGGCTTTGTAGGAACTCCTGCGATTCTCAGAGGGCTGAGCTTTGTAGGAACTCATACCATCTTCGGAGAGCGGGGTTCTGTAGGAACTCCTACGATTCTCAGAGAGCTGGATTTTGTAGGAACTCCTGCGATCTTCGGAGAGCGGGGTTCTGTAGGAACTCCTACGATTCTCAGAGAGCATCTTTACGGATGCTTAAAATCGGTATTATAATCAATCTTTCTTTCCAGAACAACCGGCCCGGCAGCGAAAGGGGTCAGAACGCCGAATGGATTCCTAAAAACCGCTGACATAAAAAGACTTGCTGTCCAGAGTCCACCCGTCATTGATCCGCTGAATTCGGTATCTCGGAAAGACAACTCGAAGGATGGATTGTCTTTCTTCCGCACGTACAGTTTCGGACAAAGAACTTCGACTGGATAAGAGTCTTTCAGAATTCTGCAATCCTTCTGGCCATATTCAGCAATGACATTCCTATCCTCCTTTTCTGAATACTTTTCCTGAATTCCAAAATGAAATATAATTCGGCTCTGACTGGAATATAAAAAGGGATATATTCTGGATCTGCGGAGAATCAAAGATCCGAAATATTCTCCCTCTGGAAGAGAAAAGAAGGAACTGGATTCTTTGACCATTTTTTTTATATATATAGAATAATGATCAGGTTTGAATCGGTTTGTCTTTGGAAGAGATTCATTCAGCAGCAGAACCAGTTCGACATCAGACAGATCCGATTCAACAAGGTTTTGAAAGGATATGACTAGTGCCTTCGCCGCTGTCTTTTCCGAGTCAGGCGGAAATCTTTGAGCCGTTTTGCATACGGACAGCAGTATAATGAACGGAATAAACAAGTTTCTCAATCGAAGCTCCGAATCTATCTGAATGATTTTTTAAATGAACCCGTCTGTAAAACAGAATTTTGAAACCTGGAATTTTTCTTTACAAAAGTACTTTCAGTTTTATTGTTCAGCAGATGGAAGAAACAGGTTCTTTTCTGCAGTTTTTCTTAGGCCTCCCGGCCCTCGTTCTGACGGTGGCCGCAGTCCGCTTCATCCTGAAGAATGCATTCAGAAGGTCGAAAGAATTTGAAGCCTTGTGCAGAACTTTCAGGACAGATACAGAGCCGACAGGAAGGGTACTGAAAAATCAGTACGGACAGATCGGTTATGTGAAATACAAAGGGTTCCTGAAAATCATCATTAATGAAAATGGGATATATTTCAATACAGAGTATTCATTTTTGAAATTCGGAAATCCCATTTTCATTCCTTGGAACAGACTCAAATTCAAGAATTCTGAGAGATTCCTGTCAGAAAAATATGTTCAGTTGGAAGCGGACTGCGGTGAGAATGCTCCCAAAATTGAAATTGAACTTTCAGAAAAAGTATTCACTCCTGCAGAGCTTGTAAAAATGCAGAAGTGAATCATAAGGTTCTTTATAAGATGAGAAAATTTTCATTCACTCTCACTTCACCTCGATGTTCTCAAGCTCTTTCATATAGACTCTGTTTGTTTCGTACATATCCTCTGCCAGAAGAAAGAATTTTCCTTTTCCTTTTCGGACTGTGCGAAGATGAATTTCTGTTCCTTTGTACATCGGGCTGACTAAAATTCGGGAATGTCCAGGAAGATGAAATTCAGAACAGTAGACTGGTTCAAACATGCCAGGACAGATCAGATGATAAATCTCAGTAGGATGTTTTCTTTTGATGTTCAGTCTGAGAATACCGCCCTTTTCAAAGGAAAGGGAAGAAAAACTGATTTCCGGGACTGAAGAATGAGGAGCAGGCGTCTGTCCAAGTGTGACTGTCTTCTTAGCAAAAGTATAATTAGATTTTACTGTAATATCCTTATAATCCTCTTCTGTTTCAGGAGAAAAACTTTTCCCGTTTTTCACAAAAGAATACTCGCTTAATTTCGTCTTCAGTGTATCCAGAAACACAAGAAAACTCATCTGTTCAATCGTAGAAGGGAAACTTCCTTCCAGAAATACTATCTCCCCTGCAGGAAGAAGCACATCCATTGCGTTCGGAAGATTGACTGTCTTCTTAATGATAATTTCCTGTTTTTTCTTATCCAGAAGTCCGATGGATTCCGCAATACCGCGTATCCCTTCCGAATCTATCTCCTTGATTTTTTTCTCTGTTCCTGCCAGGACTTCGATTTCATTTTTGGATTTCTCCAGAAGAAGATTGGATGCAGCAAATGCCTTGGAGGCGAGAGTCTGATAAGGAGTAACAGACTTATTCTTCAGTTTTCCTTTTTCAAAAATGACTGATGTCTTCAAGGATTTCAGAATGCTCTTTTCATCATGAGTATTCAGAAGTGCCGGTACTTCCGAACGTCCATCCCCTTCATCTTCCTTGGAAATTTTTTTCTTCATCAGATCAATGCTTTTCCAAAGTTCGGGAAAAAGAGGTTCCAGTTTTGGCCTGTTCGGAAACAGAAGTTTTAAATTATTGTATATATACGTTGTAGTTTTTTCATCTGCAGTTCCTCCCGGAAAAATGGAATAGAACCCGGTTTCATTTTTGTAGGCTTCCAGAGCCTTGACGCCTGATTTGATTTTCTGCACAAGAAAATGATCCGCAGAGACAGGAAGCACTTTCATAAGCATATTGGAAAACCCCACAAGCTTGGCAGCAGTCTGTTCACCGCATCCCCACGGATAGTTCAGAAGAAAGTCCTGAAAGATGATCTCTGAAAGTTTCTCCGGGGACTTGTAAAGGCTGAATACAGTTCCGTTATTCGTCACCTTTGTTTCAGGAGGGAGATAGGAAAAGGAAATGATTCTGAACTTCTGCTCAGGAATTTCGATCTTCTTTCTGATTTCAGACATTCCCGAAAAAAGCTGAAGTTCCGTTTCCTGACCATATTTATAATGAAAAGAAAATATACCCTTTCCCTGAACTTCCTTCTCCTGCACTGTTCCGTTTCTGCAGATCAGTTTCGAAACCCTGTCTGTAAAATATCCAGCCTCGAGTTCGAGTTCTTCACCCTTTCCGATATGATCCGGAAGATACAGATAGAGACAAGGTTCTCTTTTCAGTTTCGAAACATAAGAAGCCATCGGCTCAATGACCCCTGCTTCAGTCCTTCTGTAAAAACTGATATAGAGATCTGAAATATTTTCCCATTTATATGGATTATAAACATATCCTTTTTCAGGATCATAATGCCAGACCGTTCTGACCTCAGGTCCCTGCATCGGATCAGAGAGCATCACAAGTTCTCCTGCACAGAAAGAAATCTCCAGAGGTGATGTCTTTCTGTTGAAGTTTTTTTCAGCAGGACCTAAAAGTGAAAGGTTCCCTCTCTGCACAGTCTGCCTTGTTCTTCTGTCTTCTTCCTTTGAATCTGAAATATGATAGAAAAGCATTTCCCCTTCACCCGCTTTCAGATCAAATTTAATTTCATCTCCGCAGGTACGTTCAGGCAGTTCTTCGAACAGAGCTTCCTTTACATTCTCTTCAAAAATATTTATAAAAGATATACACTGATTTTCTCCGTGAAACATATGAAGAGTATAATCATATTGATGCGATCTGATATGATCATCCACTGAGAACTTCATTTTTACAGAATCCTCATTTACAGGGAAACTTCCCGTACCTACAGGTGACCCGCATCTAGAACAGTAGGCAATCACTCGGACTGAATCTCCGCTCGGCCTCTTTCCTCTGTAGATGAATTTTCCGGCGACCTCAAATGAATCATAATTACTTTGTATATCATGGATATCAAATGTAAACAGAGATTTTGCACCTGTAAAACAGACTGTTCTGCAGACCTCTCCTGATCCCGGGATTTCAAGCCATACAGTGACAGGCCCCGGCATCCTGTCCGGGAAAACCTCTCCGATATACATACCTCCTGATCCGATGTACAGATTGACAAACCAGGATTCTTTGGAAAAATATCTAGGGCCGGTGGACTGCAGGCTCATCCGAAGCACCTGTCCGGAATATTCAGGAGCGGCAATCATGATTTTCAGTCCCTCCCCTTCTCTTACAAGAGGATTCAAAACCGCAAAAAAACATTTTCCGCTTTTCTTTGCAGGACTGACTGGTCTGCATTCAGGAGGATTCAAATATAATGAAATTCCATTATAACTTACTTTTCCCTGAGATACCTGCCTACAGAGTTCGTCCAGAATGACTTCAGGAAAATTATCACCCTCACCCGCAGAAAGTTTTTTTGCCAGAATGTCGGAAACCTTGGTTTTCCCAAGAGCGGCTTCAAACAGTTTGATCTTCTCAGGATTCTCATTGATAAATTTCTGAAGTGCGGAAACAGGAACCTTGCTGAAGAGAGACTTGAATTCTTCCGCTGAAAGAAGTTCGAAAAGTTCATTCGGCTGAAAACTGTGTTTCGCCAGATACTTCAAGAAATCCCTGTTGAACTGAACATCTGATTCCAGATCGGTCAGAATCCATCTGGCATCCTTGACCGGCATTTTTCTGATAATTCCCGCTAAATGACGAAGTTTTTCCTGCTGTTCCTGATTCATTTTTTGTTCCCCTTCCAAAAATTAGACATATCTTAATTGAATCCCAGTAAAAAAATACGATTCTTTATTATATTTCATCAGAATTATTCAATTTTTTTCGTCAGCAAGAATGCAAAAAAGACAGAACAGAATTCTGACCAGATACATATCCAATGTTGTAACTCACCTTACACACTGCGTGCGTAGGTGAGTTACAAATTTTTCCTATAAGTTCGTCCGTTTGCAGATCAGTGTCTTCCATTCTTTGGAAAAACGAACTGCCCTTATTTGATTTTATTCCAGCCAGTGCCATTCAAGTAACCAGATTTCTTAGTGCTCTGCATAACTTTTGAAGGCTCTGATTTCAATAAAGGATTTTCGATAAAGGCCTTGACTTTTTATGCCTTCCCTGCCAGTTTTAAGTAAGTATGAAGAGACTCAATATCGGCAATTCGGATTTCAAGGACATCATAGAAAACAACAACTACTATGTGGACAAATCTCTTTTCATCCAGGAATTGATCGAAATGCAGAAGCAGGTACTGCTGATCCCGAGACCCAGAAGGTTCGGCAAGACTCTCAATCTGCTGATGCTGAAGTACTTCTTTGAAAAAGACAGACCGGAGAATGAAAAACTCTTTACGGGTCTCAAAATATGGAACTGTGAAAAAGAGATACTGGACAAAAGAGGAAAGTATCCTGTGATTTATATGAGTTTCAAGGATGCCAAAGCGAATTCCTGGGAGGACTCTTCAGACCTGATCATTGCCGAAATTGCAAGGCTTTTTGAAAAAAAAAGATATCTTCTTGAGAGCAGTCTGTTGTCAGAAATCGAAAAAAAAAGATACGGCAGAATACTTGACGGGACAGCAAAAAAATCAGACTACCAGGAAAGCCTGAAGCTTCTGAGTGAATACCTGTATCTATATCATAATGAAAAAGCGGTCATTCTTGTAGACGAATACGACACTCCGATTCATTCAGGATACGTAGGCGGTTTTTACGAGGAAGTCGTTCCTTTTATGAGAAACCTGCTCAGCGGAGCATTTAAGGACAACCTGCATCTGTACAAAGGAGTGCTCACCGGCATACTCAGGGTCTCAAGAGAAAGCATTTTTTCCGGACTGAACAATATCGGAGTTTATACAATTCTGGAACAGGAATTTGCAGATAAGTTTGGATTCACCGAAGCCGAAGTCAAAGAGATCTTAATTAATTTTAATATTTCCAATGAATATGAGGATGTCAAAAAATGGTATGACGGTTATACATTCGGAAATCAGACAGATATATACAACCCTTGGTCAATTCTGAATTATGCAGTCGGTTATAAAAACGGCTTCAAGCCCTACTGGGTGAATACAAGTTCAGATGAACTTCTGAAGGAAAGAATCAGGCAGAAGGATTCGGACGACTCGAGAGAACTGATCCTGAAGCTTCTGAATGATGAACCGGTCGAGAAGGTGATGGAAGAAAACTTTGTTTTTCCCGATCTGAATACAAATAAGGACCTGTTATGGACTCTGCTCGCTTTCAGCGGCTATCTGACTGTAAGTAAAAAGACAGGCAGGAAACTGTATGAATTAATGATACCTAATTATGAAATTAAGACAGTATTTCAGGACATCATCCTTCACTGGTTCAATACGGAAGTCAGAGTCATCCGAAGTCTTTTGGAAGATACAGCCAGAAATTTGGTGAACAACAAATTGGACAAATTTGCAGAGGGATTCAAGAAGATCATCGGAGATACATTCAGTTATTACGACACAGCTCGGGAACCGGTGGTTCGGGCTGCTCACCAACCGGAGAGAGTCTATCAGGCATATGTGCTGGGACTGCTTGCCATTCTGACTGATGACTACATTATCCGCTCCAATCGGGAGAGCGGAGAGGGCAGATATGATATTATAATGATTCCTCATGATAAAAGCAGAAACGGAGTCGTGATGGAAATCAAGAGAATCAGAAAAAAGAAAGGGGAAAAAGTTCCCCCGGAAAGGATTCAGGAAGAACTGAAATCCACAATGGATCAGATAGAAGAGAATGAGTATTACAGAGAATTAGAGGAACATAGGGTAACAAATATCATTAAGGTGCCGATTGTGTTTGTGGGAAAAAAAGCTTATCTTTAGGCTCTCGAAAGAAAAGTTTTTTATAGCTGCTGAAAAAATCACTTTCCTTAAGAAATAAGCAGCCTTATCGCCGCAGTGTCAGTTGAAATTGATCACCGAAAAATCGCCTGTGGCTGCCCTGTATACAATGGTCTTCTGAATACTGTCATATACAATTTTATTATCCATAACTGTATAACTGAATACAGGAACCATATTGTTTATTGAATAAAAATGAACGTCTTTTGTGTAATCGGAATAGGCGATGATTCTTTTGTTTGTAATCAGAGTTCCTGTTCTGTCAAATGCAGCCTGGGTTCTGACATACTCCCCTGCAATATCCACGACCTTCCACTCTGATGAAGAAACTGAATAAATATACACTTTTCTGTTTGTGGAGACAAGGATAAGCGAATTGGATACAGTATAATTAATATTTATATCACCAAAAAGAGGCTGTCTTGCGAATTCAGAAGCGTTGCCGGATACAGCCAGAATATTCTTATTGGTTATGACAAGTCCCATATTCCCAAATTCCTTCTGCACAGAGACAGTCTCTCCTGTAAGTTTGTATTCAATCTGCCTGGCTTCAGCACCGACAGCGAGAATTTTTTTTGAATTTGCAGACAGATCAACCGTATTTACAACAGCATGATTTTGAGTCAGATTTTTAATGCTGTTTTTCTGATCAGGAACATCGCCTGACTGAGAAAAAATTTCCAATTGAAACAGAAAAATAAAAAGATAAGTGACCTTGTACAGAAAGGAAAAAGGATTTTGCAAAATCAAGACTCCTTGAAGGAATTTCACTTACACCGGCTGAAGTATGGAAGCCTGTCTGATCAAAATGTTTTCGAGTTCTTTTTCATTCTGATTTCTGTAGATTAAAATCAGGTTATTGTACATTCTTCTGATGATAGATGAAGTGCTCGCAAGCGGAAACATATCTGTCTGGGTAGAATATCCGTTTGCTTCTAGAAAACGCAGACAGGTATCCTTGTCGATCCAGACTCCTCCGTTAAACGGATCCACGTATGTCTGAAAATCATCGTTTTCGTATGAGACGAGAAAATGAAGAGGCATATTGATTCCGAAAAGAGGGAGTTCGAGCCGAAGACCAATGAGTATATAGATAATAGAAAGAGTGATCGGAATACCCAGTTTAGTTTTCACTACTCTAGTAAGAAATGAGTTGTCCGGATTTTGATAGAATATCTGATTTCCGATAAATCTTTCTTCTTCGTGAATGACCTGAGTCAGTATTTGAAGTTTTGCCGAATCGGAAACGGCTGCCCTGTTCAGTGCAATCAGTTCACCTACTCGAAATGCCATTCTGTCCAGCTCAGATTTGAGTTCAAGGTAGGATGCATTTTCATCGCCGATCAGAGAAAGCAGAAATACAAATTTCTCCAATTCCTTGTACAAACTACCGATTTTTTCCTTTTTTGTCAAAAAATGCAGATGATGTTCAATCATCGCAAGCTGAAGATCTCTTGAAGAAGCCCTCATTCTAAGACGAAGTGTACTGTCTTTGATATCCTCAACCAGATCCTGCATCGGGATATCCCAAGGAATCTTTCCAGCGGCTACTTTAATCAGTGAGTCCGTATTTTTAGAGGGTGCGGAATGGTCGAAGAATTCCTGAAGAACACCTTCCAATGAAAAATTGTCCCTGTCAAAAGAATGCTCAAATCCGCCCATAGCCTAATTTTCGACCAGACGGCAAAAACAGTCAATATGCTTTTTAGTCTTGTACTCAGTTTTTTACAGCATTTTTACGAGTTCGAGCAGATCGCCCCCTTCAAAAGGTTTTACGATCCAGCCCACAGCACCTGCATTTTTTCCCTGATTCTGCAGTTCCTCACTGGATTCAGTCGTCACAACAGGTATCTCAGTCCTCTTCGAGAAGACGGCAGAAAACATCAGGAATGCAGTGAAGCGAAATTTGTGTTTCCGTGATGGAAAATCGGCACTATGATTCCAGATGTTTGCCCTTTGTGGATTCACCTGAATTTACATTTGGGATATGCAGTATTTTTTTTTATCCGTATCCAGCTGATTCTGGTTCATCCGGACCATTCCGTCTTTTGCAAAAAGATAAACAGCCGTTTTCCCGTCTGCGGTATTATAGATGATGATTCTGTTTTCTTCCAAAATGGTTTTCATTCTTTACTGAAGTTCTTTGAAATATGTTTTAAAATATCCAATAATGAAACCTCGGCATTTTCTAAAACATTAGACTCTATGTGTTCATGACGATGATGAGGAAAAGTGGAAAGATTTGGATAATGACCTGCATTATCCCACCGAATGATCAAAGACCCGTCTTGAGACTGCCAATGAAAGGAATACTTTCTAAGATTTCGTTCTGCCGATTCTCTGGTAAAAAGATTAGACTTATCGATAAATTCTATTTTCAGTTTTAATAAAAAACTGACATCATCCGATTGAAAATCAATGACTTTATAATCAGAAACAATTTCACTGTTATCCAGCCAGCTGAATATTTCCGTTTCGGATATCATGAATTCTGTCCTCTAAACGACTTAAGAAATTTTTGTATGCCTTCCAGTCAATATAATCATCCCATTCCTCAAAAGACTCCTTTGCGGAAGACTCAATCCTTTTTTCAAATTCCTCAAACTGGATTTTATATTTCTTTTCAAACATTCTGATTTTTTCGCGATAATGACTTTCTTTTGAAAAAGAATCCAGAAGCATCCAGTGAATCAGTGTCTGTTTATCTACGATTACCATATTCAAAGCCTAAAAAGCATTCTTCTTTTAGTCAACGACAATTTCTGCACCGTTCTCCCGCCTGCGGTATTATAGATGATGATTCTGTTTTCTTCCTTCACGGTCACGTTCGATACAACGCTCAGTGACCGAGCCCCGTGCTGAACTGGTCACTGAGTAGCCTCATCTTTTTGAGGCGTACGGATTCGATATGCTTCGCTACTCACTACAAGTCGAATGTGACCTTCTTCAAGAAAGTAAATTCATTTCGCAGATCTCCCTCATCGTAATCGACAATTGCAATTCCATTTTTTCTGTATTCTTTCTGAAATTCATAAATGGAAAGATCGGCAATCTACAAAGCTTTTCCTATGGAAATTTTTCTTCTGCAATCATTTGCTCATATATCCAACCCCTCCTCGTCAGACGAGAAGGGTTTACTCCTGTATATCCGCTCGATGGCTAAGTCGCTCTGATGATGTAATTTATGAAGTCCATCCGGAGGCTTAATTAAACTCCGCTCCGGAAAATTCCAGTGCAGGAGAGGATGGGTCTTTGGGGTAGACATTTCCGTTTAGAGAAACCTTGTCCGCTTTCTGTATGACCAGATTTCCGGAATGATCCACCTTGATGTTTT
Source organism: Spirochaetota bacterium (assembly GCA_052033835.1). Taxonomy (GTDB): domain Bacteria; phylum Spirochaetota; class Leptospiria; order Leptospirales; family Leptospiraceae; genus DAORDI01. The sequence goes on along the minus strand of JBPOJG010000249.1, from coordinate 26,446 downwards.
TAGGAGAGGCGATGTCTATTGTCATTTTTTCTGCCCCATAAATGAGGATCACAATGGAGAGAGTCTTTGAACCTGTATTATAAGTGAGCTGAGTAATTTCACCGAATGTGTCTCCGGGACGGAATGCTCCTCCTCCATAAAGATATACTCCGTTCCCGCCGGGCACCTTTTTCTGTCTGTGCAGCTCGAGCAGCTTCGGAAAATTGCCTGGATTCAGATTGCTTTCATCAAATAAATTGCCGGAATTTGGTTTTGTATTCATAGATTTGATATTCTGCATATAATGGGATTTTTTGCAAATAAAAATTTGGCTTTTAAATAACTCGTCATCGCTGCCAGGGAAAAAAACCGCTTGACACTTCCTTGCACCGCATACAATTGTAAACGCACAAACCCGAGGAAGAACAATGACTCATCCAAAACTTTTAAAGTATTTATTTATATTATATGGAATTATATTCCAATCCTGCAGACTGAATGAACTTGTCTACGAGCCGAAGACAACTCCTGAGCAGTGGTGCAAGATCCGTCCCTGTGTGGATATGGGAAGTTTTATATTCAATGAACCTCTGGGTTCATTTCTCGTATTTCTGCTGGCTTTTCTATGGGTTCTTTCCGGTTTCTATTTCCTGAAAAAACACAATGGGCAGAAGTCCAGAAACTGGTTCGGGATCGCGCTCGTGCTCGGCGGAATCGGAGCATTTCAGGCTGGGATCAGCTATCAGGCATTCAGTTATCTTCTGAAATGTGCAGGAAGAGAATTCTGTCAGCTCACAAACGGTTTTGAAGTGGGATACAGTGTCACTCAGGCAGTGAGTGTGAGCGCAATGATGACAGCAATGGCATTTGCCTGCACAAAAGGACTTTTCCGAAAAGGCATCATCATATACAGTCTTCTGAATGCAGTCATTTATATCATTATAACTGTGATCGGTGTATCCCAGTTGAACAAGGTGCTTCTCTCCTTTGAAGTGCTTATGCTTTTTGCTCTTCCTGGAATCCTTCTGGTTCTCATCATTTCAGGAATCGGCTATATCAGAAGCAGAAATTCACTGGACGGTTCTCTTCTTCTGGCAGCAGTTTTCCTTGTGCTTGTGAATGTCGCATACTTTGCCTATTATGCAGCAGGAATCACAGCCAGTCTTTACCAGGAAGGTAAGGGATTTTACTTTTCTGAAAATGATGTGCTCCACGTAGGAATGATTTTATGGCTCTGGTACACTGTGACCTATGTAGGCAGACACTTAAGAGATATAGAGAATACATCTGCATAAGTCTTGACAAGCCGGGTTATCTATACTGATCCCGGCATCCTCTCTTCAAGGTGCTGACACACACCGCACTGAATAACTTGTATTCTTCCACATACTTCCCACATTACTGTCTGCGAAGTAAATCAAGAGTGCTGTACCAGTATTGCTGGTATTGGTGGTTGATGTCCAGTAGAGAGTGCCTGTTCCAGGGAACAGTGCATTTATGATTGTATTGCTCCAGCTCGCGCACATTGTCCCATTATTCGGCATTGTATCATCATTGCACTTATCGAGAAATTTCAATTCATAAACCGAAGGAACTCTCCATAACTTTCCTGCCATAGTGTAGGTATTGCAGGCATCGAATAAGGGACCGGAGCTGACAGGCAGATTAGGATCATTTCCATTGCAGCTGTTATCAGAAGCTGTACAGAATAAAACATTCGTAGCTCCCGTGCAGTTGTTCGTTCCTGAATTCCAGGTCTGCCCGTAGCTGCATTTCCCAAAATACAAAAGCTGAGGAGAATATGTATAGCCTCCGAATGTCCCGGATTTCCCGATAAACTGAACTGTTCCGTTTAAACAGTCAGTAAATGTTCCCCAAGACACAGTCAATGAAGAACCGGTGCATCCGTTATACACGGATATTGTCAGTCCAAACGAAGTTGATCCTGCTGAGTTGGCCGCAGTGACTGTGTAATTTGCAAGAGAGGAAACCTCCCAGGGTGAACCGGTTATAATGCAGGAAAGCAGTACCCAGTAATCTCCATTCCATATAGTCACTGCACATACACTCCGTTCAGGATATTGTATATATGACTGTCATTTCGCACTGGGTGTTCCACGCAGGCTTGGAGTCGTGTAAAAAAAGGTTTAACCACAGGTTATATTGGAGAATTTCAATATATTCATTTCGAATAACAGATAAAATCCAGAAGACCAATTTTTTCAGAAAGGCTCATCATTCCGAAGTTTCTTTCCTGCTGTTCATATCCTTCAGTAAAATCTGAATTCCGGAACTGATGAATGTTCCCGATATTTTCACAAGGACCCAGAGATATATATAACTTATAAATAAAATGAGATATGATTTCATTTCATAGTATATTCGAAGAAAGGCCTTGTCCGCTTCAGGGACACCGGATTTTTCAGGAGCAGATTTCAGATTTTCCGGAGGGGCAGGAAATTTTTTGTCCAGTTCCAGCCAGACTGAAAGTGTGTTCGGATTGTCTAAAACGATCCTGGCCTTGTCGAAACTTAAAAACCCCAGATACATTCCTGCACCAATCAGGACAATCCCGACCACTCGGATGATCGCTTGCATAACTGTCTGAAAATCCAGCTGTGACTGATTCATAAAAAACCTCGCCCAATCAGGATAACTGAAATTCGCGCAGAGTCAAGGAAAAGAACTGAATTCCATAAACAGAAATCCAATTCTCCACACTGGGGAAAGTTCCAGGTGACTCCGTCCGGAGATGTGGCGGCGAATCCTCCCCCGTCTGTAGTTGCCACAAACAGTCCGTTTCCGTAGGTGATGCTCCGCCAGCTGCTTGCACCTGGAAGAGTGCCTGCTGTCCAGACAGAACCGTCCGAAGCTACATCCAGACTGACTGGCGCTGAAGATGATCCGGCAGGATTGGATGCTGTGACTTCATATGCGGTCGGCGCCTGCCGTCCTTTCAAATCTGCTTTTCTGCAAGAATTTTTTTATTTTTCAGAGCAGGCAAAAATTTGACCCTGCAGGAAGAACCATGACTCATTCAAAACTTTTAAAGTATTTATTTATTTATATTATATTTAATTATATTGCATTCCTGCAGACTGAATGAACAGGTCTATCAACCGAAAAACCACTCCTGAACAGTGGCGCAGAATCCGACCCTGTTGAAAGCAGGAAGAGAATGTTCCTGGCTGACAAATAAACTCGGTTCTATTACGAAAAATCTTCTTGCACTGAAAATGCAGACAAAATCCACTCTAATTTATGCAGAATTTACTGAAACCTCAGCCGATTTAAAAGGGAAATATCCGGGATGGGAACTGGGACAATTTTCCATAGAAAAATTCCTGCCGGTAAAATCGGCAAATCCCCAAGTGCTGCAGTCTGAAAAAAATACAGTGAGGATACACCTCATTTCTGGAAAGGAAGATCATGAAAATATATATACAATTCTTTAAAGACAGGTCTCTCCTGACTGCTCTTTTCGTTCTGCTCTGCATCGAGCTGATTCTTCAGACTGGCGTCTACAAATCTGTTCTGAAGAAAAACTCCTATGCTTCGAACGTGAACAGAATTACAGATCATCCGATTTCTCAGAAAAAAAATCTGGAACCCAATATTCTGATAGTCGGAACTTCAATTGCCTACGAAGGAATATCACTGACTCTGCTGAATGAAAAACTGAAAAACCACGGTTATGCAGCTCAGTCTGTGGCTGTTCCAGGCGCAGATCTTATGGTTCAGGACCTTTCTCTCAGAAAAAATCTGGAGCATTTTCCTGGGATAAAATATATTCTCCATGTAAACGAAATACAGATGCCCTGGGTAGTAAATCAGAAATATCCTTCAGACGCAGCTCTTTCCATGATCTCTGAATTCAATAAAACAGATGCTCTTAAAAAACTTTCAGAAGATGAATATCACCTCGGCCCATATCAGATTGTATATGTTTTATCCCGACTCTTTGCCTACAGAAAGGATATGGGAGAATTTTTTCTCGGCCCTGATAAAAGACTCAAAGATGCAGGTAAAATGAAGAAGGAAAAAAAGGAAGCCGGTCTGTACAGTTATGAAAATAAATATACACCAAGTATGTCACTGTATTCTTTTTCCAATCTGAATGAATGCATCAAGGTCACATCTGTCGGTTCAAAGATTCCTGCAGGATCAGACGACTACCACAGAGATGCAATATTCCGCACATGTACCCTGGCAAAGGCAGCGAATCTTCCTCTGGAAAAGAACGAAGACTCGGCACTTTATAAAAAAAGACTTAAGAATATGTATAAATATTCATTAGAAAAAGGAATAAAAGTGATAAATATATTTCCTCCTCTTCCAGTTTATCTGGATGAGGACAGTCTGCCGGAGAGAATCCGCTTCTGGAAGAATGAATACAGTGATATACTGAGCAGTCCTCTTCTGGATCTCTCCGGTTCCTTGCCCAGATCAGGAAATTCAGACTATTATTATGATATGATTCATCTGAACAGGAAGGGAATGGAAAAATTTACAGACAGTCTTGCAGATTCATTTATTGAACAGGTTATAAAACAGGGAAAGGGTAACTGAAATGCTTTTCAATTCAATTCATTTTCTGATCTACTTCCCTGTCGTACTGATTCTCTCCAATCTTCTGAAAGACAGAAATCAGAAAATTATGCTTCTTCTGGCCAGCTGTTATTTCTATATGGCCTGGAATTATTATTTCATTCTTCTCCTGGTTTTTTCTATACTGATTGATTATTATGCAGCTATATCAATTTCAAAACTTGACAGGCAGGATTCAAAGAGAAAGTTTTTTCTGATTCTCTCACTTGCCGCAAACATTGGTTTTCTTTCCTTTTTCAAGTATACAAACTTCCTGCTGGGAGTATTCAATGATATAAATATATTCGGAGCCTTTCGATTTGATTATTATAATATCATTCTGCCAGTGGGAATATCCTTCTATACTTTTCAATCCATGAGTTATACAATTGACGTTTACAGAGGCATAACTCCGGCCAGAACTTCTTTTATTGATTTTGCTCTATATGTATCTTTTTTTCCTCAGCTTGTAGCAGGCCCGATAGTCAGGGCTGAAACATTTTTCAGGGATCTTGCTGAAAGACTGCCGGTTACCCTCGAAGTAATCCGGTTCAGCTTCGCACAGATTCTTCTCGGATTTACAAAAAAGATTGTATTCGCAGACAATCTGTCTTCCTGTGTGGACTCTGTATTTAAAAATCATTCCGGATTAAACGGATTTGAAATCTGGATAGGTGTGTATGCTTTTATGTGGCAGATCTATTTTGATTTTTCAGGCTACACTGACATAGCTATCGGGGTTGCAAGACTTTTCGGATTCCAGTTTGATATCAATTTTCGTTTTCCTTTTAATGTCACAAGCATCAGTGAACATTGGTCAAGATGGCATATCTCTTTTTCTATATGGATCAGAGATTATATATTCTTTCCTCTGGGAGGGTCGAGAGTGACCCGCTGGAAAGCTCATAGAAATGTATTTATCACATTTCTGTTTGCAGGAATCTGGCACGGAGCTGCATACCATTTCGTTGCCTGGGGAATCTGGCATTCTATCATGCTGATCGCAGAAAAAGAATATTCTTCCACATCCTTACGAAAATTCCTGAATGAAAAAGGAGGAAAAACATACATTGTATTCTGTTATATTTTCACAATAATCTGCATCGGAATAGGACTGCCTTTTTTCAGAGCAGACACAATGCATGATTCCCTGGGAATGCTTTCGAAAATGCTGTTCATTCATACTGATTCAGTTACACCGATCTTGAGAAATTATTCCTATCTGAAACTTCTGCTGCTTCTGTTTGTGACAGGTTTTATCTTTGAGAAATACTCTATGAAGAAAATGCTGGAGAATAAAAGAGCATTCACATTTTTCATTCTGGCAAATTTTTTCCTAATGCTGTTTTACGGAGTCAGTGATGCTCAAAATTTCATCTATTTTGCTTTTTAATGTCGGGAATCTTTATCTTTTGCAAGATATTAGAGAAATCTAATATATAGGAGAAACCCCTATGCAGGCAAAAAAATATTTTCCAGTCAATAGTGAAATGGATAATAATATGATTGAATATATGAATCTTGATCATGCAGTCTGTAAAAAACGCGATGATGAGACATGGGCTGATGCAATTGTCCGAATGAATGAAAGAAGGGAAATTTTTCAGATGGAATACCGTGAAAAATTTCTCGGGAAACATAAAAAACATTATTCTATCATGCCTGTCACTGAGGAAGCGGTGCAGAAAATTCAGGAAAACATCGGAGGAAAACTTCCGGAAGATTACAGACAGTGGCTTTTGGATATCGGGTATTTTTATAAACTGAGAGATATTGCATATGACGGCGAAAATCCAGTCTGGATTTCAAGGCCTTTTCATTTTATTCAAAGATATGAGGAAACCTGGGATGAAGAAGAGGATCAAAGACGGCTTCAAGGTTCAGTCGCTTCCGGCTTCAAGGATCGGATCAAAAATCTTCCCAGAGCCGCAGAATATGGATGCTTCGACGGTCTGTTAAAACTGAACGGCGATGAACCCTATCATAATCTTGTCCTGAATGCAGGCGACCCTTTCCAGATCGGCCGTATCTGGGCATCCTATGATCACAGTATTTTTATTGCAGAACCAATCGAAGAATGCGAAGAATTTGTAAAAGAATTTGAATACAGTGGCGGACCGATGGATTTTATTGATTATGCAAGACTGGTTCTTTATTCTTATTTTGAGTGATTCACAGACAGCTTTAGCTCAATTTAAATTGAAATGAAAAAGCTAAAATTTATTCTTGACTAAATTACAAATAACATTTTATGTAATTTGTAAGAGGTGAATATGAATATACTGATCACAGGCGCAGGAGGCGGCTTTGGAAAGCTTATCGTAAAAGAACTTGCAGATAACGGCTTTTCAACGGTCGGAACAATGCGCGATACAAAAAATCGCAACAAGGATAATGCAGCAGAGCTCGAAAAACTTGGAGCGAAAATCATCGAGATGGACGTTACTTCTCAGGCAAGCGTGGATGCAGGTATTTCTCTGGCAGTAAAAAGTCTCGGAAAGATAGATGCAGTCATCAATAATGCAGGTGTAGGAGTTCTGGGACTTCAGGAAACATTTACACCGGAAGACTTTCAAAAACTTTTTGACATCAATGTATTCGGAGTTCAGCGAGTCAACAGAGCCGTGATTCCGCATTTCAGAGCCAATGGAAACGGACTGCTCATTCACATATCCAGTCTGCTCGGCAGAATCACAGTGCCTTTTTACGGTCCTTACAACGCAAGCAAGTGGGCGCTCGAAGCAATGGCAGAAAACTACAGAACAGAGCTTTCAGGTTTTGGAATTGAATCCTGCATTTTAGAGCCGGGAGGTTATCCGACAAGCTTTATTGAAAATCTGATGCGGCCAAGTGATCAAAAAAGAATTCAGGAGCTGGGTGAATTTGCAAAATTTCCTGAAGAATTTCTCAAGGGTTTTGAACAGGGACTTGCAAATAACCCGGAACAGAATCCCCGCAAGGTGGCAGCTGCAGTAACGGATCTGCTGAAAAAACCGAAAGGAGAAAGACCTTTCAGGACAATCGTCGACAGTATGGGAATGGGAACTCATATTGAAGATTATAATTCTCACTTAGCAAAAGTAACAGAAGGAATTTATACAGCATTTGGAATAGCCCATCTGCTCAAAGTCAAGGGTTGAAAGATAAAACTTGCTTGCAGAATGCAGGCAAGTAAGATCTCTTAGGCTGTATGCCTAAAACCGGAATGACATGTACGGAAATCAGAGCAAAAGCCGTACAATATGCAGAAGAAAGAATCCGTAAATACGGATTTGAAAAAATTCGTCTCATTGATGTTGCAAAAGATTTAGGCATTTCCCATGCGGCCTTATACCAGCATTTTCCTGACAAGGCCGCCTTGCTGGAATCAGTAACTGATAAATGGCTTGCATCTGCAGATTCTGAATTGGAGAAAATCGTAAAACAGAATAAATCTGCAAATGAATTGATTGTGCTCTGGTTCCTCTCTCTGCATCGAATAAAAAGGGATAAACTGTCTATTGACCCGGAATTATTCAAGGCATTTGATACAGCTGCAGATGAAAAAAAGGAGTGCATACAGAAACATTTATTGAATGCCGAAAGACAGCTTTCAGATTTAGTATCAAGAGCTATGCAGGAAGGAGTAATAAAAAAAGACTCCGTACCCAAAACAGTGGAGATCCTTTTTCTGGGCACAATGGCGTTCCATTACCCAAAACTTGTTGCTTTAAACCTGCACAGGAATCAGGAAAAAAAATTAAAGTCTGTCCTGAATGCTCTGCTTTCCGGATTAAAATAATTTTTCCTTTAACCGAAAGCAGGAATAGGAATAATCTCCCGCCAAATAAAATCTTTACAAAAAAAGCGGAGACGATTTCTCTATATTCATCTTACGATGAAAATTGCATTTGTCACTTTAATGTCCATCCTCGCTCTCCAAAGCTGCCGGAGCTGGTTTACTCTGAGCCCTCCTCAGGAAAAAAAGTATTACTTTATTGAACCGGATTTTTCAAAACTGAAAAAATCGCCTGCAAAATTAGGCTTTTTTAAAAGCAAGTTCAGAATTTCTCCATTCTTTGAAGGAAAAGGTCTCACTTACAGACAGACTGATATCAATTTTGAATCCGATTTTTACAATGAATTTATTGTATTTCCCGCAACAAACCTGACGGAAGAGATCAATAAATGGATTCAGGATTCGGAGCTGGCTGATTATACCCCTTTCAGTATTGCAGACGAGAGCAGTGTTCTGATTGCCGGCAACATCAATGCACTGTATGGAGATTTCCGAAATGAAAAATCGTCCAAGGCAGTCATCGAAATTGAAATGTATGTTCAGAAGCCCGGTTCGGAAAAAATGTCATTTCGTAAAAACTACAGGAAGGAAATCAGCCTGACAAAACCCTCACCGGAAAATCTGGTCATCGGATGGAATCAGGCATTGACAGAAATCTTAAATCAGTTCACTAACGACATAAGGAAATAAAAAGCATGTCCCATCACGGCGGTAACAGTACAAAACCAGTCATCGTTGCAATTCTGGCAAACACAGTGATTGCAATTTCGAAAGGAGTCGGATATTTATTCAGCGGCTCTTCTGCTCTTCTTTCAGAAACGATTCACTCAATTGCAGACGTCATGAATCAGGCTCTTCTTCTCATCGGCATCAAAAGAGGAAGCTTAGGTGAAAATGATATGTTTCATTACGGACATTCCCAAGAAAGATTTTTCTGGAACCTTGTATCTGCTATGGGAATTTTCGTCCTGGGATGCGGAGTGACAGTGTATCACGGAGTCCATGATCTTCTTCATCCGACACCTTTCAAGCAGGCAGGAACAGAACAGTACGTCATTGAAATCATACTGCTGATTTCGCTGATCATGGAAAGTTATTCTTTTTATGTAGCAACCAGTGAAATCAAGGAACAGGCAAATGTCAGAAGCAAAAAATTCTTTGAGTACCTGTCTGAATCCACTGACCCATCCATCAGCGCGATTTTCTGGGAAGATCTGGCTGCAATCACCGGTATTCTTTTAGCATTATTCGGTATTGTAACTACAAATCTGACAGGCAATAAGACATTTGATTCAGTCGCAAGTATAATGATCGGACTTCTTATGGGATGGATCGCTTACCATCTGGCAATTGAAAACAAAAGGTTTCTGACAGACAGATCCATTCCCGAATTTGAAATGAGAGCCATCGCAAAAATGCTGGATGACGACAAGATGATCAAATCCTGCTCGGAGATCAGAACGGTTGTGCTTGGACCGGACAGACTGAAATTTTCTGCAAAAGTGGAACTGGATATGAAAGAACTTCTGCCTGCTGTCATTGAAGCAGAAATTGCAAAACAGTCCAAAGGAAAAAACACAGGGTTCAAAAATGAGGATCTGAAAGAAATTCTATCTGCTTATTCAATTGATCTGTATGAACTGCAGAAGAAAGAAATCGCCAGAGTGACTAAAGAACTTGAAGCCAAAGTACCAAATCTGAAACATGTGGAGCTTAGAATCTGATGAATCCTGTAAAATATCTTTCCGATAAAGTCGGCGATCATTCCAAAGGTTATAAAATGCTCATTGTAAGGACATATTCCGTTGTTCTGAAAAATGTGCTGACGGACGGTTTTCCTTATCTGATGAAAGGACTCTATTATGCTGCAAGAGGAAAAAAGAATGAACAGTTCAGAGCATTTACTCACGGATCAATGACCTGGGGAAGAACTGTGATCAAAAATACAAAGACCACAATCTACAAGTCCAATGAAATTACAATTCCTGAAACAGGACATATGATTTATCTGAATCACGTGAATGAACTCGACTTTCCTTTTGACTGCTGCATTGTAAACAAACCGTTTCTTGCAAATCAGACAATCAAGTCCACATATCTTGCTTACTGGTGGATGAAAGCAATGGGTTCTCAGGTATTTGACACATCTCATCAGAGAACAATCGCAGTATCAGTCAGAAATCTGATGGCCGGACTGAAAGATTACAGCTATATCGTATATCCCGAAGGACAGAATACATACAGCGAAGAGATCAAACCTCTGAAAAAGGGAATGGTCAAACTGGCATTTGAGAATAAAATTCCAGTTGCAGTTGTTCTGAAGTCAGGTGTCAGAAAACTTCAGGAAAAACAGTCAGGAAATGTCATCGGTTACAGGATGGCAGGAATCATCAATCCTGAACAGTTCAAGACATGGGAAGAATTCAGAGATCATGTACATGACAGAATGGTCGAGGAAAAGAAGATCCTGGACAAAGAAATAGAAGAAAAAAATGCCCAAAATTCATAAACTTCTGATTGCAAACAGAGGAGAGATTGCACTCAGAATTATTCGTACCTGCAGTAAACTGAACATAAAAACAGTTGCAGTGTACTCAGAAGCAGACAAGGATTATCCGTTCGTAAAGGCAGCGAGCGAATCCTATCTGCTCGGCCCTGCGGAAGCATCCAAGTCCTATCTGAACGTGGAAAAACTCATCGAAATCTGCAGAACATCCGGTGCAGATGCAGTCCACCCAGGTTACGGATTTCTTTCAGAAAACGAAGGATTTGCAAAAGCACTTAAAAATGCCGGAATCCTGTTCATCGGCCCGAGTTCAGATGCAATTCGGATGATGGGCGACAAGACAGAATCCAGAAAGAAAATGAAAGAGGCAGGAGTCCCTGTCATTCCGGGATATGACGGAAACAATCAGGATGAAAAATTTCTCATCGAAGAAGCGGGCAGAATAGGATATCCTGTAATGATCAAAGCAAGTGCAGGCGGCGGCGGAAAAGGAATGAGAAGAGTAGACAGAAAAGAAGACTTTCTGGAATCTCTTCACGCAGCCAAACGCGAGGCAAAAAACTTTTTCTCTAATGATTCCGTATTCTTAGAAAAATATGTTTTATCCCCAAGGCACATCGAGGTGCAGATATTCGGAGATTCTCACGGAAACTATGCTGCCCTTCACGACAGGGACTGCTCGGTGCAGAGAAGACATCAGAAAGTGATCGAGGAAGCTCCCGCTCCCCTGCTTCCGGAAAACATCAGAAAACAGATCAGAGATGCCTCCATTCTTGCCGCCTCTTCCATCGGATACGAAAATGCAGGAACAGTAGAGTTTGTCTATTCGGATGGAAAGTTTTATTTTCTGGAAATGAATACAAGACTGCAGGTGGAACATCCAGTGACCGAAATGATCACCGGTCTCGATCTGGTGGAACTTCAGATCAGAACAGCCGAAGGGGAAAAACTTCCATTCACTGCAGATACAGTGCCGGCGGTCAAGGGACATGCAATTGAACTGAGACTGTATGCAGAAGAACACGGACTGCCTAGGAGCGGCAAAATACATACCTTCGGCACATCGGAACAGCTTGCCGAGTCTGAAAGAATTGATTCAGGTGTAGAATCCGGCTCATATGTTTCAGTACATTACGATTCCATGATCGCAAAACTTATCACCTTTGGGAAGAACCGAGAAGAAGCAATACAAAATGCAGTTTCCTTAACAGAAAAAAATATAGTATTCGGGATACCGGTCAATCACTCATTTCTGAATGCAGTCCTGAAACATAAAAAATTCATTGAGGGCGGAGTCAATACAGGATTTCTCGAAGAATATTCAGAGGATCTGAAGAAGACAGAGGAAACAGATGAATCAGAACTTGCAGAATGTGTATTTCTGACACACTCAGTATGTTCTACAGTATTTGAAGGGATCAAAGGAAACATGGCAGGAAGAAAATTCCTCTGGGAAGAAAAAAAATCAGAGGATAAGCCCAAAATCCTGCTGAACAGAGAACTGATCCTCGAAACAAAAGTTTATACAAGAAACGGTGAGGAATTCCTGGCGGAAGCAGTCTCTGACGATGAAATCAGAATCAGTCATCAATCGTTTCAGAAAGTATTTTCAATAAGAGCACTTACAGTATCTCGGAAAAATATTCTCCACTGGAACGGAAGAAACGTTTTTTACGAAAGATATTCCGGTCATATATATCTGCATCATTTTGGGAAAAACTGGAACTTTCATATAAAAGTGCAGGGCAGCTCCGGAGCAAAGAACAGCGGATTCAAAAGTCCAATGCCCGGAAAAATCATCTCAGTCAGAGTAAAGCCCGGGGACAATGTCGTCGAAGGCGATATCCTGATGATTGTGGAAGCAATGAAGATGGAAAATCAGATCAGAGCATACTCTGACCTGAGTATTGAAGAAGTCTACTTCAAGGAAGGAGATCTTGTGACAGGAGACGATCAGCTTCTCAAAGCCAAAGAACTCGATTCTTGATGAAAGTAAATTCGGCTTAAGGAAATTTCAGTACAAGACGGGGTCTTAGGGGTTGCAAAACCCCTAAATCTCCCGATAGGGCTACTTTTTTGCTTTTCGAAAAGCAAGCCGTGACTATCATAACGTTCACGTTAACTTAAAGAAGGACAGGTTTGTCGGAAATTTCGTTTTTCTTAGTGGATGGACTGGAATTAGGAAATTTCTGACTGAGAAGTTCTGTGACCTGCATAATTCCGTTCACAGAACCTTTCTCATAAAGTCCCTTACTGTAGTAGGAACTCATCGATTCGCCAATCTCATCCCAAACTTTCTGACTTACCTGAGAAGAAATTCCTCTGTCTGCAATGATTTCAATTTTCTTTTCCGCCAAAAGAACATAGATCAGAACACCTGAATTTCCCTCTGTGTCCCAAATACGGAGATTTGAAAAAACCTCCAAGGCTCTTTTTCTAGAATCGATCTTCTGAAATATTTTATCTACAGGCAGAGATCCTTCCACAGCAAAACAGATTTCACCGGAATGTTTTGTCTCTGAATCCTTGATGACAAGCTCCATTGAATCCAGAACTTCCTTGGTAAAATACTTTTTTACCATAAATCCCGGATAAAAAAGATGAGTAAAAAATCTTTTCATTTTTTCTTTGCCAGCTTGCGTTTAGTGGAATAGAGATTGTCCCTTCTGTTATCCAAAGTGTTTCCATTCCTGTGTTTTACAGCAACAGATTTGTCTTTTACATTCAGAATAAATCTGTGCATATACACCTTAGTGCCTGGGAGATTTTCTTCCTTCAGCTTGGAACGCATTGCATAAAGTTTAGTCTTTTCTGCATTTTCATTAATATACCATCTGTATTCATTGAGCCTGGCATAATCCTCATCGTCTACTAAAGCAACTTTCCCTCTGGACAATTTGATTTTTTTCATTCGAATTCCCTGTATTTGTATAAATTTCCTGATCTGAAACTCAAGTCCAGTACAATTTTCAGAGAATTCTGACCGATACTTTAAATGGAGGGATCTGTGAGAAAAAAAATTGGTGTAGTCTCTGACCATGGCGGATTCAGACTGAAAGAATTTCTAAAGAATTCATTGTCCGAAAATCATGAAATTATAGATGAAGGTGTTTATGAAGAAAAATCTGCCGATTACCCCACAGTGGTAAAATCTGCCTGCGAAAACCTTCTTTCCGGAAAGTTTGAGATGCTGATTGCAGTCTGCGGAACAGGGATCGGTGCATCAATTGCGGCAAACAGAATCAAGGGAATCAGAGCCGCCCTCTGCCATGACGAATTTACAGCAGAGATGAGCAAGAGGCACAATAACGCAAATGTACTCGTTCTGGGGGGAAGGGTTCTGGCAGAAGACCTCTCTGCAAGAATCGTAGACAAGTGGATGAAAACAGAATTTGAAGGAGGCAGACATGAGAACAGGATCCAGCTTCTGGACAAGTAAACTCCTCATCACATTCCTGTCTCTATTTCTGATCCAGTCAGGCGAATTCAAGTTTGGAAGTGATTCGAATCTTAAATTTCAAGGGCTGAAAAAGAACAAGGTCATTGTAGTCAAGACAGGGGTAAATGATTTCAGGCTGGAACTTGCAAAGAATAAACATAAAAGCACTGAACTCTTTCTCGACTTCGAAAACAAACACTCATCCGACCTGAAAGACCTGAACGGAAACTATGAAATCAATGATTCCCTATACTCAGTTTCTGAAGGGAAAACAATGTACGGAAAACGATTTGCTTCATTTACAACAAGAGAAAGCCAGATCAGAATCAGATCCAATCCGACAAGACTTCTCTCAAAAACAGTCATTTCAGAACCGTTTTATTTCTCATTTTTTATTATGCCGGGCGAAGTGGAGCAAAGCTCTACCATCTTCTCAAAGACATATATCACAGGCGCAAAAAAATATGGCATAGAATGCAAGGTGGCAAACAGCAGAACCGAATTCATCTTTCACAATATTTTTTCCTATAGAAAAGGAGAAACTAGATCATTCACCCTTTCCAGTCCGGACAGACTGAAATCAAAAGTATGGACACATATTACAATCACATACGACCCTCAGAGCGGAGAAGGAAAACTTTTTGAAGACGGAGTGGAGAAATCAGAATTCCATGCCGTTCTGAGCAGCGCAGAACCGACTGCACTTCTCGCGGGCTTTCATCCGAACGATACCTCATACCTTGTAATCGGAAAAGGATTTTACGGAAAACTGGATAATTTCCTGATCGGCAGAGGCGAACTTCCTGATGTATCCAAAATGACACAGCCGTATGATAAAGTAGATTATAATGAAAGCATACAGTTTGTAAATCATACAAAAGGATATGCTGCTTCCAAAGTAATGAAAACAGAGAACTCCAAATCAATCCCCATTGAACTTGTCTACAGGACAAATGTTCCGGAAGGAACTCATCTGGAAGTTCTTTACAGACTCTCAGAAGAACCATTTTCAGAAGAAGACAAGGAGCCTGCCTGGGTTCATTATGATTCAGAGACATTCAAGGCCGGAGCAGAAGCCTCTCCATTCCAGTATTTTCAGTGGAAAGTGATACTGCGTTCGGATTATTCAGGTAAAAAGACACCCTCACTCACTTCACTTGCACTGAAATACAGAAAGACAGTTCCTCCAAGTCAGACATTTGGACTCAAACTGGCAAAAACAGACAACACTGAAATGAAAGTATGTTTTACCTGGAATTCAAATCATGAAGAAAATGTGAAAAACGGAGGCGGATATCTTCTTCATTATGGTGTATCCCCTGAGAAAATGGCCGGAACGATTGCACTCGACAGATTCGGTTCAAAGATAACAGGCCTCGAGAACGGACAGAGCCTGCAGGACAGATATACCTCGCTTTCATTCTGCCTGGACAATAATGCAATACTTTATAATGCAGAACGACACAAGGATAAAAATATGCTTCTTCTGAAAAGAGGAGTCACCTACTACGTGAAGATTTCCGCTTATAACAGCAGTTTTCCCATCCATTCTGTCTTCAACGGCTCAAAAATCGGCGCAGACCAGAAAAGCACCCTCGCAAACCCTGTTTCCTTCACCTTCAAGTCCGATACCGACTGATTTTTCGTAGGATCTCCTAAAATTTGGGGGATACTTGCACGGCTTAATGATGCCGTGCAAGTCCGGGCTCTAGCTTCCGTCAAATATTTGCATTCGCAAATATTTGACGCCGCGTCGATCCCTATCCCGTCTCTCCGACCAAAAAACCCTCTGTGCAGTAGGAACTCCTAAACCCAATTTTGCGGTGAATGCATACTTCACAAAAAAATTGATTTAAGATGCAAAAACTGAATTTTTTTTAATGATATCTGCAAATTCCAGACAGTGTTAATAAAGGAGTTCTTAAATGACAGCTGAGGAATTTAATGATCAGGCATTCAGTGAAGAATTGAAAAAAAAGTTCAGTCTCGGACAAAGCGGCATATCAACTCTCTTAATCCCTGAATTTATGCAGAAGCACTTTAAAATTCAGGAGAAAAAATTTGGAGGAAAGGCGGCATACCTTACTCATCTCCTAAAAAGATACAGGGTAATTTTAAAATGTTATGCAAGAGATGCAGAAGGACTGAAGACTTTATATCAAAGGCAAAATCTAGGTCTAAAAAAAGTAAATTTCAGACCTGCAGATGAGGATTGGGCAGAACTTGGCACCTTTTCCATTGCCTCAGGTCGAAGCAGATGTCTTCTGTTCACAATCCTGCTTCTATTTGATATGGGGCGTTTTGGTTCTGCATTAAAAAAGGCAGGAGTCCCAATGAATGACCCTTTCTCTCCCCGAAAAAAGTGGGAACTCATCAGCAGTTTTGGGGTAGATCGGGAGAATAAGGAGTTTTTCAGAGGTTTTTCTCCGAAATTAATTCTTTAAACAGCAGGAAATCGGAAAAAACCTGCTCCGCATACTGATTTGAAATCTGTTTCAGAACAGTCATACTTTCAGGGAGTCTGTTCAGTGCACCAAGCATTGCATCTTCGAAAAGAACAGGAACATGATTGAGCTTTCTCTGCGACCGAGAATGAGCAAGGGCAGCGGACCGGGCAGAATACTTCATATAATTTTTAAATGCTGTTCTATCCCGAAAATCTTCCGGTTTGACTTTTGTCTTATAATCTGAAATCTTTTTTATAATATAATCCGTTCCATCCAGTCTAAAAAAACCTGTAAACACATCCGGATTTTCGAGCATAGTATGCAGAGCTGCGGATGATCTTGCCGCATGTGATTTGTACATTCCTATATAATCAGATTCAGGCACTTCTCCGGTCAGAAACATAGAAGGAAGCTTCTGCTGTTTCATTTCAAGCAGAATGTATTTATCTGAATCAGTTCCTTTCATCAAAAGATAGTATTTGTCAAGACCTTGACTACCCAGTCCGGAATTCAGTCTTCTTGCCAGTCCAGAAGAGGCATAATGCTGTCTTATTTTCCGGATATAGTTTTCTGCAGCTGTTTTGATTTTTTCTTCTGTTTTTGAATCAGGTTTTTCCAGATCAGGATTCGAAAAATCGAATTCATATTTTATTTTATCTTTTCTGCACCATTTTTTTACAGCAGACTTCTTTGAGGAAGCGACAGTCTTCTGTTTCTCTGCAAGAAAACCGCCCAAATTCTCACCTGTCAGCTCCCTCTGCAGATAGGAGTGATCTTTTTGAATTTTTACGAGGGTTTCCCGATAATAGTTCAGAAACTCGGCAGACATCTCATCTGCATCTTTTTCACTGAACGGGAAAATGGTCAGCCCCTCGTGCAGTCTGACAGAAATACAATATCTGATTAGGTCCCAGTAAACCGGTCCGACATAGGATTCATCAAAATCATTCAGATCAAATTTTACGTCTCCCATACTGTTGTCAAAAAAACCAAAATTTTGAGTATGCATATCTCCTGAGAGCCAGGTAAAAACTGATTTGCTTTTCCAGTTTTCCGGTACTGCGATGATTCCCTCTCTGATATCGCGGTAATACAGATGTGCTGTCGCTCTGTAGAAACTGAAAGGAGAGACAAGCATATCTTTGTATTTTTCCACTCTTTCTTCAGGACTGTCAACGATACCGTTCTCCCGATCAATTTCTCTTCTGATGATTTCTCTTCTGTCAAACTCAATCTTTACAGGATTCATATCGGCATAGTAAAAGATTCCGTTTTCATATCAAGAATTTAATTGAGATCAATTACTGATCAGCACATTCGTATATGGTTTCCATCCAAGCCAGAATCTGTCCTCTTCCATATTCAGTTGAATTCCCTTGAATGCATCAGTATATCTTTCAAACAGACTGACCTTGGAGGGATTTCTTTTCAGAAGGGCTTTTAAAAAGAAAGCTGTATGCGTATCATTCTGATTTGAAAAGGAAACAATTCCAGGACCGTTAAAGACTCTTCCTAAATAAGTAAGAGAATATACGAAATCATCATTATGAAGTGATGTATCAGCAAGATCAGATCCTGTCAGTATCCAGGGATAATTTCTCTGAGAATATCCTGAAAGAGAATTCAGCGGGCGGCCTTCAAACAGAATCTGCCTCCCTTCATGAAGTCTCAGATTTTCCTGTGAAACAATAAAAGGAAATGCGGAATTTCTGTCATTTATTGATTTTATTTCCATATTCTCCAGTCCATGAAGAATCCTTTTCGATCTGTTTTCCTGTACTGAGGCTGGTAAAGTTCTGATGCTGAAGGACTTTTGAGTATCATTCACTGCATTGTAGACTTTCTTTTCAGCGAGTGATTCCAAATCCAGCACATAATAATAATGATCCAGTTCTTCCGGTTCAAGCAGAGCTTTAAAATGATAAGAAGGCATATAAAGATAAGTGAGCTTATTTTTTTCCAATCCCAGTGCAGTCCTGTATCTGGATTCAAGACTTTCCTGCTTTACGATGCTTGTTCCTCCGTTCTTGACAGTGAATATATAATCCAGAATTCTGAATTTAATTCTGCGATTATCGTTAAAGACTTCTTTTGCTTCGAATTTTTTTCCATTGCTTGATAGAAGAATTGTTCTGATTCCCAAATCAGTCATTGCCTTGAAACTCTGTCCTGGCGGAAGTCTGTCGAGTATTGTCTGGACTGTATTCATTCGGATTGGAGGAATTTCACTGAAGGTAAAAAACCTCCCTCCGATCTTGTCGTTGTATGCTTTAAATTTTTCCTTCCAGTAAGACAGTTCCAGGAAACTGATCCAGTCAGACTTATCATGAGCTTCTTTCATCAGATAATAAAAGAAGTCATTCATCTCATTTGAATTGTAAATGTCCAGCTTCTCTTTCGCTTTTTCCTTAATGATCTTCTTTACAAGGTTCAGATAGTTCTTTGTGTCTGTTTCCTGATCGGCCTCTTCATAATATCGAAACCAGTCAGGAAAATTTTCCTGGACAAACTTTCTTTCTTTTTCTGAAAACGAAACATCATTGAATATTTTAGAAAGTTTGAACTTCAGAAAATAATATGACATTGTAATGCTTTTTTCAGGATAATACTCTTCAAAATTTCTTTCAAAAAGGGAAAAGTATTTCTTTGCACCGTCCATATCACCGCGTCTGTACAGAGCAGATGCCCATTGCAGTTTCATCCACAGTGCGCGGTTTCTGTTGTTCAGACTCTCCTCTGTCTCAATCAGAAAATCAAACTGATTGTTCAGCTCATTTCCAAGCTGTGTCTGAATAGATTTCAAAAGAAGGTGAAACAGAAAATTTCTGTCAGGTTCTTTCAGCAGATACAGAGAAGTTCTTCCATCTTTAAGAAACAGCGGTCCAAGTGATACCGGTTCAAAATCAGAATTTGTCTCGAGATGCTCAAATGCTTCATAAATTCTAGTCTGATAATTCTTTTTGAAATAATTATTTTCATACTGAAGCATATTATTTATTTTTTCTCTGTATTTCGCCCAGGATCTGGAGGTTGCAAAGTAGTAAATCTTTTCCTTTGTCTGAATATTCGGATCATTTCCCTTAATGAAAAAAATCTCATATTCTATATCTGAAAGGATAAGTTCTGAGTATTTTTTTTCAGTTTCTGTAGTTGCAAGTTTTCCTGCTTCCTTCGTATGAAAGACTGCCTTATCCCAGATAAAACCTCTTGAAAACAGGTAGGCCAGTTTCAAATGGGTGGAATATCTGTCTTCGGTGAACGGAATGGAAATGAATCTTTTATATTCAGGGTCAACAACAGTAAGATCCCCGCGTCTAAGTGCTCTGTAATATCTGGTAATGAATTTTCTATCATTCGTGGAAACCGGATGTATCTGGTGTCTTTCAAAATAGTTTTCACATTTCACCTCAAGCGAGGATTCATAACACCTGATAAGCATCTCATAAAGTATTTTCTCCTCCTCGGAAGATCCTGCAGAATATTTTGAAAGCAGGCTCTCATAATGCTGAAGATAGTTTCTGCTCACAAAAAGATATGTCTTCAGTCTGGCAATATCCAGTTCCGAGCGGATCACCAGTTCCGGCCTGTTTTCAGGGAGCACAGAATTGGCCTGCAGAAGATAACGTATTGCATTCAGATATCTCTTATTTCTTTCTTCATCAGCAGACAGTTTCATCAGTCTTCCATACTCTGCCTCAAATTCCTTTTCGGAATGCTGGTAAGGATTAATCTGTTCCCCGACTATAGTCAGTCCTCTTTTCTGAATGATTTCTCCTGCATTTCCCAAATTTGAGACCAGCTCATTCCTTGTCTGAAGGAGGTCTTCCTTATCCTCTTCCAGAAGCACAATGGACTGAACTCCTGCGAACTGAAGTATATCAAAAAGAAAAGCAATCTGAACATAATTATCAATTGTTCTTTTATAATTATTTACAATTACAGTAGATATACTCCACTGATTTTCGGCTATTTCCTTCATATTGATATGACCGAATTTTTTTTCTCCAAGATAATGTTTCCTGTTCAGAAAATCCACCGCCCCTTCCACAATATCAGAGTCCATAAGATAATTTCTTATATTGTCAAAATCCACTATCCTGAGATTGAACTCTTTTGACTTGTCCTTTGAAACCTCAACGGGCGAAATCAGTCTGCCTATGCTGCTGTCTATGATTTTTCCAAACCACTTTTTATCTTCTGCTTTCTTCTGTGTATTTATGCTCGTAATTCTTTTCAGTCTCGAAAACTCATTCTGACTTTCTCTGACAAGTTCAGACATTCTGAACAGATGCCTGATTTTATATTTTTTCCCAAGCTCGGTGCCTTCATAGGGAAGTGTGCTGAAATTGATCCTGAACAGGATCGGAGCAGGAATGATGACGAGGCTTTTGATATCGGGACGCGAGGACAGAATTTTATTCATCCCGGCAGATATATCTTCTAAATTATATCTGTCTTTTACAGTATATTTCTCTGTAATTCTCTTCCCCATATAATAAGCATTCTGAACATAATCCTTTCCGTTAGTATACAGTTCTATGATCATTTCATCTTTTTTATTCGGAAGCTGCAGTTTCGGAGGAGTCCTGTTCCAGCTGGAAACATCCATTCCATCCGGAAGAAGCGAGAGAAATTCATCAAATTTCTGATTGAACTTTTGGAGATTCTTCTGCTTTGCTGCAATAATCTCCTTAGTATTCATTTTTCTCAGGACAGCCTGCTCATATTTTTTTGAATATTCTCTGTCTTCAAGAGCATAGAACTGAACATCATTAAGTGTATCGAACAGACTGTAATCCTGAAACTTCAGCTCATTTACCAGAAGCTGCCTGAAAAAGATTGCGCTGTAGAGTTTTTCTCTGGAATTCCTGAGCTTATCCACGTTTCCAAGATTCATATTTCCGTTCACTTCCAGAGCAAACAGATAAAAAAGAAACAGTTCATTTGCACCGTAGAAGAGTCCAGGACTGTTCTTTAAAAGTGTTTCTGCATTCTGCACAAATTCAAGTGTTCTTGCACTTTTTCCTTCCAGATAATAATACTCTGCCTGAATCAGATATATACTGAGCATTTCTCTCTCAAACTGATACTCAGAAGCTGTATAATAAGCCTCTTTAATTTCTTTTTCGAATTTCTGCTTTTCACCGATCCGAAGGTAAATTACAGAAACCGCAATTCTCAGGCGGGTTCTTTCTCTTGGACTGATAAAGTCTGTATCCAGTCCAAATTCCTCATCAGGTATGCCTGCAGGATTTTTCAGCAGTTTAAAAGCATTTCCATACCAGGAATATGCAGCCTCTTTATTATCTGTTCTACTTAGAATTTCCCCAAGATAAAAATATGTATAACCCAGATATATATCGAATTCAGGATAATTTCTTCTGAAGTCCTTCTCGCATTTCTGAATATCTGCGTCGTTTCCCGAAAAAACAGGAAGACATTCCTTAATTTCTTTTTCATGAAAAGTATTCAGCTGACCAATCCCGTTTCTCAGTCTTTCCTCAAGCAGGGAAGTTTTCTCAGTATTCTCTTCCACAAAGGAAAAGATGGAAATACGTTCTCTGATAAATGCCTTGTATGCTTCATAATCCTTGCCTGAGGAAATTTTAATTTCCTTATCCTTCAGATAAAGATCCGCTGCCTGAAAATAATTTCCTCTCTGATATTCATTATAAGCCAGCTCAGAAACAGTACCTTTCAGTATCCTGTCGGCAATGGACACTCTGTCGAGTTTATTCTCCTGAATAAATTCAGATCTTTCCTGAATTTTTTCAGCAGCCATAAAAAATTCTTTTTTATCTGCCAAGTTCTGAATTCGAATTCCCCTTGTAATCAGATTCGTAAATGCAAGCGGCATTCCTTCCGGAAAACGTCCTTCACCCTGAATTCTAGTCTGATCCGGAATCATAAGATCCCAGAGAGAAAAATCAATGATCTCGGTAATCCTTTTCTTTCTCTGAAACTCCTTGTCAGATAGGCGAAGAGCAATTTCAGATCTTTCATAATCTCCCGTCTGCTGATAACAGATAGCAAGAGCATTATAAAGATTCATATCATTGATATAATCGGAATCACCGTTCATTGAAACTGCAGTCGAAAGCGAGAGGATTGCATCATCATACTTTTCAAGTTCAATTTCTGTAATCCCTGTCAAAGTGTGGAGAAGAGCCAGTTTTTTCTTGACTGTATTCAGATTTTCTATGTTCTCTCTCTGAGCATTCTGATCAGTTCCAATCTTGGAAACAAGAGGATAATATTCATATTTATAATAGAGCTGAATTGATTTCAGAAAAGAATCTCTTGCGGATTCCAGCTCCATACCGAAAATTTTGGCTCTGGCAAAATTGAAGTAAAAAACTGCATTCTGCTGATAATTCTCAAACCGGGTTCTGTCCTGTATATATCTGGAAAGTCTTTCCACTTCCTCATAATGCCTCAGGGCATTTTTCTGATTTTTCAGCTGGAACTGACAGTTTCCCATATTCAGATGCAGATCCGACTTTACTTTCTTGGACGCTCTTTCCCCTAAAAATTCCTCTATCTGTGTATAAAGTTCCACTGCTTCTTCCAAATATTTTTTTAATGGAAAATATCTGTCATAAAGAGATTCGTAAACCCTTGAATCCTCCTCATTTTCGGGGAATACGACTGTATTCTTTCTCACCTCTATGTACTGATACAGCCAGCCCAAAAGAAGATATGCTTCTGTATAATCAGGATCAGCATAAATCAGCCATTTCAGTTCATATTCTGCCTGTTTCAGATTTTTCAGAATCTGTTTTTTTCTGGCAAAGGTCAGGGAGTTTTCTTTCAGATAATGGCTTTCATTCATCACAGATTGCATAATTAAAAAATATGCAAATCCATATACAGTTCCTGCATCCAGATTTTCTCTTGCAGTCTTGAGGTTTTCTCCATAAAACTGTTCCGCTGCTCCGAGCCTGTCACTGCTGAAAAAGTCTGTCGGTCTCATATCCCTGAAATCCCCGAACAGTCTGAAAGGCCACCATCTGAAAAAATATGCCCCAAGAGAAGTACTTCTTCCAAATGCATCAAGCCTGTCTTTTCCAAGCAGATTCAGTTTGGTCAGCAGTGATTTTTCCTTTTCCTGCTGCTCCTTTCTGGCAGCATTGATGACCGTATCCGTCATTTTTTTATGATAGAATGGAGAGAATCTGTCTGCAAAACTGTCCATCGGAAATCTGGATATGCTTGCATTCATCAGGAGTTTATTATTATAAGAATAGTAACGAATAGCTTCATCTGTTTTCTGAGAAAAATCGGCACTTCTGGCCTTAGTTTCAAAATAGAAAAAGGAATCCTTAATATCTGCAGAACTTACCTTTACTCCGGCTTTTCTCGAATAATTCAGAATAAATTCGTTCAGTTCCTGGTTGGATACTTCGGTATTCCCCAGATTTTTAGCATTCTCAAATTTCAGAAGTCTGGAAAGAAGACTCGTGTAGCTGCCCTTTCTAGTTTCTGAGATAAACTCATCCAGTTTCTGCAGACTCTCTTCAAACATATCAAGTTTGTACAGAGAATATGCCTGCACATATTTTAACAGAAATATTATTTCCTTATTCTGTATTCCACTCTTCAAATGTTCATCTGCAATTCTTATTCTTTTTTTATATCCCCCGGAATTTTCAAAGAAACTTATAATATCATCTGCAATTTTCTTATTATGCAGTTCGTCTGAAACCTCTGTACCGAAGATTTCCTGATAATAATCGGGAATATGATTTTTAGATTTTCTGAATTCAAGTTCACCGATCATTCTTTTCATTTCAATTTTTCTGTAAAAATTCGGGTATTCAGAAAGTACTCTTTTAAAAAGTTCAATTGCTTTATCATTTTCATTGAACATCATATGAACTTCAGCTGCCCAGTAATACAGAGAAGGAATCATTTCCGGATGAAGATTCTTATTGTTCCTCATTTCTTCGCAGTAATTCAGAATCTCCGCAGAAGTGTTCACATTCTTTTTTCTGTCCAGATAAGACTTGGCAAGTGCATATGAAAATCCGTATTTAGGATCGTTTTTTGTCCTGAGCATATCCTGAACAAGTTTTTCTGCCTCTTCCAGCTGCCCCTCCGCAGTGTATTCCTTAATCATCTGCCAGTCGGCGCGGGATTTGTATATAGGATACAGCGGGTCATCCTTGAAAAAAAGATACAGTGAATCAAAAGCAAGTTTTGCAAATGCAAAAGATCTTTCCCGATACAGTTTGGATATTTCATACTGATCGTCTATATTCTTCTGGCGGGGAATTTCTCCGTCTTTGGGAATGAAAAAGATATTCAATGCATTGTTCACAGAGGCAGTGAATACAATACTTCCCCCGTTGAATCCGCTGGCACGAAGATCAAACAGGGAAAGGTTTCCTGCAGTGAGTTCTACGGCTATGCCTGTAGAGAGTTCATTTCTGATGATATAAGAATCATCCCTAAGTCCGATTTTTCCGTTTTTGTTAGTATCCTTCCTTATCGATACATAATAAAGATATTTACCGTCTTGAGAGGGAGCAGGACTCAGATTCTGATATGGGTCGTTTGTAATTCTTTTGTCTGTTCCGGTAATTAAATCCAGATGAAAAATATCCCCAGTATTGTTTGCTTTGTAGGAAACATAAAATATGCTTTTCCCGTCAGCAGAAAATGCGGGAGAGGCGCCCCCGTCCTTTGTAATCTGAGTGATCTTATTTTTATTCTCCGTATCAATGACTGCTATGTTCGTTATGCCGGGAGAAAATCTGGATGTGGCAAATACAATAAATCTGCTGTCGTTCGACCAGGAAGGATCTGTATCGGCTGCCCTGATAACCTTTCCCTCAGATTCCAGCTTCTCATTTGTCACGAGAACAAATTTGAACGTGGAAGGATCGTATTCTCCCTGAATGGATTTTTCTATAATCTTTTCCGGATCAACTTCCGCAAGAGCGATATCCCCTTCTGAATCAAAACGTTCAGTCACAAATGCCAGTTTTTTTCCGTCTGGACTGACAGCAGGTTTGTACTGCGGTGCAGGATGATTGGTCACTGCTGCTACCACTGATTTTTTCAGATCTCTCAGATAAACATCAAAATTCCCGTTGGAGTCACTTGCAAAAAAAAGATATCTTGCATCCTTTGTGAGGGAAGGATACAGATTATTGCCCCTTCTTACAGTGAGAGGAAAAGGTTTTTCATTATGAGGGCCGTAATGAGATTCTGCAATCTTGTCATACTGAAACTCCAACGGATCGACTTTACCTGATCTGTAGAAGAATACGGAGCAGTAGGAATTTATAAATATAATAAAATAAATCACCTTACTCAGGTGAGGCCCTGCCGGGGGCTTCCCGGGGGCTGACCGCCCCCAGACCCCCGCTTTTTCTAATCTTATAAACCCATTATAAAAATATTTTTTTATATCCCACTTGAAAAACGGTAAAATAAACTTATTCATCATTGGCGGATTGTCCATTTGCCTTTTGCTGACTCAAAGTATTCGCCCTCTTCGGTCATTAAATGATAACGCAGAAGAATCTGTCTTTTCCGGGATTCAAAATCGGGAGGACTGAGTTTTTCAGACTGAAGAAGCTCAATCTTTTTATTATATACGACCTCACGGGATTCGTTCATCAGAACAAGAACATCACTGATTCTGTCCTTCGATTTTTCAAATTCGGAAGCGTCTCTGCTTTCTTTCCAGCGAGGATTGACTG